>JALZEL010000139.1 GCA_030862075.1 Actinomycetota bacterium
TGGCGCCGGAACAGCTCGACGGTGCGGACGAGCAGGTCGTCGAAGTCCATGGCGTTGGCGTCGACCAGCCGGCGCTGGTAGTCGCGGTAGACGGCGGCGATGCGCTTCTCGAAGGGGCCGCGGGCCCGGTCGGCGTAGGCGTCGACGCTCACCAGCTCGTTCTTGGCCGCGCTGATCGTGGCGTGCACCTGGCGGGGAGGGAACCGCTTCGGGTCCAGGTTGTGGTCGCGGATCACGTAGCCGGTGAGGCGCTCGGCGTCGGCCTGGTCGTAGATGGTGAACGACGACGAGTAGCCCAGGTGGTGGCCGTCGCGCCTGAGGATGCGGACGCACGCCGAGTGGAAGGTCGACACCCACATCTTCCGGGCGACCGGGCCGACCAGGGCGGCCACCCGCCCCTTCATCTCGTCGGCCGCCTTGTTGGTGAAGGTGATGGCCAGGATCTCGAAGGGCGACACGCCCTGGTCCTTGATGAGCCAGGCCACGCGCGAGGTGAGCACCCGGGTCTTGCCCGACCCGGCCCCGGCGACGATCAACAGGGGCCCGCCCGGGTGGGTCACGGCCTCGCGCTGCACCGGATTGAGGTGGGCGAGGAGGTCGGCGGAGGTCGGCATGGACCTCCCCAGCGTACTGACGGCCTGTTTCGTCCGGGCTGACCCCGGGAACGCACGGCAGATGCGGGCAGTGGTGTGGCACGGGAAGGGCGACGTCCGGGTGGACACCGTCGACGACCCCAAGATCGAGGAGCCGACCGACGCCATCGTGCGCGTCACGTCGACCGCCATCTGCGGATCTGACCTCCACCTGTACACCAAGCTCTGGCCGGTGATGGACGAGGGCGACATCATCGGCCACGAGCCGATAGGCATCGTCGAGGAGGTCGGAAGGGACGTTACGCACATAAGCCTCGGCGACCGGGTCGTGATCCCCTTCAACATCTCCTGCGGCCACTGCTACTTCTGCAACGAAGAGCTCTACTCCCAGTGCGAGAACACGCGAGATCGGGGCAAACTCCCCCAGGCCGCGAGCCTTCTGGGGCGGGGCAAGGGCGCGAGCCTCTTCGGGTACACGCACCTCTACGGCGCCGTCCCCGGCGGCCAGGCCGAGTACCTGCGCGTTCCGCAGGCGCACTTCGGACCCGTGAAGGTGCCCGAAGGTCCGCCCGACGAGCGGTTCCTCTACCTCTCTGACGTGCTACCGACCTCCTGGCAGGCGGTCGACTACGCGGACGTGCCCGAGGGCGGGACTTTGGGGGTGTGGGGCCTGGGAGCGATCGGCCAGATGTGTGCCAGGATCGCCTACCATCTCGGAGCGGGACGCGTTATAGGCGTCGACAACGTCCCCGAGCGGTTGACCCTCGCCTCGAAGTACGGCGTGGAGACCATCGACTTCTCGGCGGTGGACGACGTGAAGGAGCTCGTGCTTGAGATGACGGCCGGCCGGGGTGTAGACGCCGCGATAGACGCGGTAGGTATGGAGGCGTCCGGGTCGCTGGTCGGTTCGATCCTCCAGACGACGAAGGTCCAGCTCGACAAGTCGACTGCCCTGCGCGAGTGCATGGCCTCGATAAGGCGCGGCGGAACCCTCTCCATCAGCGGCGTCTACGCCGGCCCGGTACAGATGTTCGAGCTCGGGGACCTCTTCGACATGCAGATCCAGGTTCGGATGGGCCAGGCAAACGTCCGCAAGTGGGTGGACGACATCTTGCCGCTCCTCGGCGACGACGACCCTCTCGGAACCGAAGACCTCGCCACCCACGAGATGCCGCTCGAAGATGCGCCTTTGGGCTACGAGATCTTCCAGAGAAAACAGGACGGGGCCATAAAGTGCGTCCTGAAACCTTAGCCCGGCGACCCACGACCCAGCATAGACCGTAAGAGCACGGTCCTCGTTACCGTGATCCCTGGATCGGATCTAACGAAACAAGAACACTAAGAGACTATGCCTTGATGCGTTCTCCGCGAAAGAGGCCCCTTCAGATAGACCGAGATGCGGGTAGCGGACGCGTCAGGCGCCCTTTCGGGATTCGAGGCCTTTTTTAAGGTTGGCGAGGTTGGACTTTATCTGGGGTTGATCTCGCGCCCCACCAACGCCTCGAACGGGCTAAAGAAGCCGCTCATGCGCCCTTCGGCCCTGGCGGTGAGCCGCGTGCCCGCTTCGTCGAGGGGCACGAAGACGAAGCCGAGCACGAAGGCTGCGGCTTTCCGGGAGTAGGCGAACGAGAGCTTCTGGTCCTTTTCGTATCCTATTGCTTCGCCGAGGAGTTCTACCGCTGCCCCTGGACGGCGAGGCCCTGCCGGAACGCGTTGCCTACCTCTACCGAGCCGCGAGTATCTTCTCGCTCGTACGAAAATCCGGCTGCCACCACGCCCAGTTCTCGAGGTCGGCCACGAAGGCGAAGACCTCTTCGGAGGGCCTGCGAACCACCACGCTCTGCCCGACCTCTATGATCCCGACACTCCTTTAACTACCTCGACGGCGGGGCTCGATCAACGGGAGTGCACCGCCTCTATCGCCGCGCGCCAGAAATCGTCCTTCTCGCCCGGTACGAAGGGCAGGTAGAGGGCCACGCGATCTATGAGCCCTTCGTACCGCTCTCGTAGCGCGGGACCGACCTCCTCCGGGGTGGTCTCGACGGCGAAGGCATAGAGCATCTCGTCCGTTACGAGCTTCGGCATCTCGTCCCACTCCTTCTCTCGGGCGAGAGAGCCGAGCTTCTCGCCGACCTCTTCCCAACCGTGCGCTTCCAGCACGACGCGGTAGCTCGGCGTCGAGGCATAGAAGGCGGCCTGAGCGCGCATCTTTTCGCGCTGTTCTTCCACGTCCTCTGTGTTCTCCCCGGTGATGACGAAGACGCTGGTGGCTAGCTCGACGTCTTCGGGGTTGCGGTCCCCTTCTCTGGCGCCCCTCTCGACGGCGGGTTTGACGACCTGGCGCACATACTCGGGGGTGTGGAAGGGGTGGACGTGGAAGCCGTCGCAGAGCTCGCCGGCTAGAGCCGCCAGGCGAGTATTGACGCCCGCGATGTAGATCGGGACCTCAGGGTGCTCGATGGGGCCGGGGTTGAAGAACGGGGTCATCAAGGTGTGCCGGTAGAACTCACCCTCGTAGTTCAGGGGGCCTTCGGTCTGGAACGATTCCCAGATCGCCCGGAGCGCGAGGACGTAGTCCCTCAGGCGGGAAGCGGGTTTGTCCCAGGGCATAGAGAATCGGCGCTGTATATGGGCCTTGACCTGGGTTCCCAAGCCGAGGATGAAGCGGCCGCCGGAGAGGTCCTGCAGGTCCCAGGCTACCTGCGCCGTCGTCATCGGCGAGCGGGAGAAGGCGATAGCGATGGAGGTGCCAAGATCCAGGCTCTCCGTGGCGTTGGCGGCCACCGCCAGCGGGAGGAACGAGTCGTGCTTGGTCTCGCTGGTCCAGAGGCCAGCGAACCCCAGCTCCTCGGCGGCACGTCCTACCTCGTCTATCCCGGGGAGGTGCTTCCCCTCGACCGCGAGCCCCGCGTCTAGCTTCATCTCACTGATTCCTTAAGGAATGAGTATGAGCTTGCCGGTGGTCTTGCGGCCTTCAAGGTCGCGGTGGGCCTGTTCGGCGTCGGAGAGCTCGTAGGTGCCGCCGATGCGGACGTCGAGGTTGTTCTGCCCGATCCAGGAGAAGAGGCTCTGGGCTCGCCACAGGAGTTCTTCGCGGGTCGCGGTGTACTGGGCGAGCGCCGGACGGGTGAGGAAAAGGCCGCCCTTCTGGTTGAGGATTTGGGGATCTAAGGGGGGCACCGGCCCGCTCGATGCGCCGAAGAGGACCATGTAACCGCGGGGCCTCAAGACGTCGAGGCTGCCATCGAAGGTATCCTTGCCGACAGAGTCGTAGACCACGTCAACGCCCTCTCCGTTCGTGATGCGCTCCGTCTCCTCGACGAAGTCCTGCTCGGTGTAGAGGATCACCTCGTCCGCTCCCGCGCCTTTGGCGAGCTGGGCCTTCTCCTCGGTGCCGACAGTCCCGATGACGGTAGCCCCGCGCATCTTGGCGAGCTGGCAGAGCAGGAGCCCCACGCCCCCCGCCGCAGCGTGCACGAGCGCCGTCTGGCCTTCCTCTAGGGGGAAGGTGCTGTGCGTCAAGTAGTGGGCGGTCATGCCCTGGAGCATCACCGCCGCCGCCAGTCGGGCCTCGACTAATGTGACGTTGAAGGGGACGAGCCTCTCCGCCGGTGCGACTATGTACTCGGCGTAGGCGCCCATCAGATTCGCGAAGGCGACATAATCTCCTGGTGAAACCTCCTCTACCCCCTCGCCCACGACCTCTATTTCGCCTGCGCCCTCCTGGCCCAAAGTGAACGGCAGGTCCATAGGGTAGGTGCCGGTGCGCTGGTAGATATCTATGAAGTTGACCCCGGACGCCGCTAACCGTACCCGTGCCTGTCCCGGGCCCGGCTCGAGGACTTCCACGTCCTCGTAGCTCAAGACCTCTGGCCCCCCGTTCTCGTTCACCCTTATGGCCTTCACGCTCTCACCCCTTTGCGTTGTGTAAGTCCTTCCTCATTGCTCCTATGAGGCATTATTGTACGGGGAGCGGGGCGCCGCCGCTGGTCCTCGGGGATGTGAAGCCGGTGGGATCAAGGGTATTATTCTCGTCGTGCAACGTACCCTTATAGACGATCGGTATACCCTGGTTGAGCCTTTGGGCGGTGGGGGGATGGCGAAGGTGTACCTGGCGCACGACGAGGTCCTGGGCCGGGACGTGGCGCTGAAGATCCTGAGGGATATGTACGCCGAAGACGAGGAGTTCGTCGAGCGCTTCAGGCGGGAGGCGCGAAGCGCCGCTAGCCTTTCGCACCCGAACATCGTTCAGGTCTACGATCAGGGGCGCTCGGAGGACGGCGCCTACTACATCGCGATGGAGTACGTAGCTGGTGGAACCTTGAAGGACCGGATCCTGCGCGACGGGGCCATCGAGCCGGGGGCGGCTACCGGGGTGGGAGCGCAGATCGCCGACGCCCTTCAAGCGGCGCACGAGAAGGGCGTGATCCACCGGGACATAAAGCCCCAGAACGTCCTCGTGACCGGTACGGGCGACGTAAAAGTGACGGACTTCGGCATAGCGAGAGCCGCTTCATCTCCTTTGACGGCGACGAGCGCCGTCTTGGGAACCGCGGGATACATGTCCCCCGAGCAGGCGATGGGGGAGCCGGTCGGTCCCCAGAGCGACCTGTACTCCTTGGGCGTGGTCCTCTACGAGATGCTAACAGGCGACCTTCCCTACAGGGCCGAGAGCCCGATCAGCCAGGCGATGATGCATGTGAACGAGCCGCCGCGCTCACCACGGGAAGCAAATCCCGAAGTCTCGGAGCCCCTGGACGCCCTGACGCTGAAGCTCCTCTCCAAGAACCCCGAGGACCGCCACGTCAGCGCGGGCGCTCTGGCGAACGACCTAGATCGGATCCGGGCTGGCTTCCCCCCGGTCTCCACGGCCACTGGGGAAACCGAGAGGATGACCGCGCCGCCCCCACCTGGAGGACGGACGAGGAAGACGGTGACCCAACCGCCCGCCACGGCTCCCGGACGCGACAGGAGGCGCCGGGGTAGGCTCCTCCCGCTCCTCGCAGCGCTGCTCTTTGGCGTGATCCTGCTCGGTGCCCTCGGCTGGGCCTCGGGCTTCTTCGAGGGCTTCGACCTGACGGGATCGGGCAGCTCCGACTCAGGCGAGAAGCAGACGGCGACCAACGGGGTAGAGGTGCCCGACCTCGCGTACTTTTGGGAGGCGGACGCCAGGCTCGCCCTCTCCAACGCGGGCCTGAGCCTCGGGACCGTGAGGAGGGAGGCAAGCGACACGGTTCTGGGGAGGCAGGTGATCCGGACGGACCCGGGCGCGGGGGAAGAGGTAGATCGGGGCAGCGTGGTGGACCTAGTCGTCAGCACCGGCCCACAGTGGCAACAAGGTCCCGTCCAGAACGCCCCGCAGGTCCCCGCTCAAGAAAAGCAGCAGGAGCGGTTGCAGGAGCAGCAACAAGAACAACAAGAGCAACTGCAGGAACAACAAGAGCAACTGCGGGAACAACAAGAGAAAGATTAGTAGGGGAAGGAGTAGGTCGCGAGAACGGTGGATCGGGTGGCCCGCCATGCGGTCCAGGGTCGCTCTCTCTGGTATATTGCCGACCCGCAGAGGTAGAGCTCTCTTGGGAGGAGTAGGCGTTATGGGCACGGTCCGCGAGGTCACCTTCGATCTTTTGCGCGAGCTGGGGATGACGACCGTCTTCGGCAACCCGGGCTCGACAGAGTTGCCGTTCTTGCGCGATTTCCCGGACGACTTCCGGTACGTGCTGGCGCTGCAGGAGGCGAGCGCTTTGGGGATGGCAGATGGGTACGCCCAGGGGACCGAACGAGCGGCCCTGGTCAACCTGCACACCGGGCCGGGCCTCGGGAACGCGATGGGAGCGCTGGTGTCGGCCTGGCATAACAAGACGCCGCTCGTCGTGACGGCTGGGCAGCAGGACCGGCGACACATCGCGCTGGATCCCCTTTTGAGCGCGAACCTCGTGGATCTCGCCCGCCCCTACGTGAAGCGTAGCCACGAGCCGTACCGGGCGGAGGACGTGCCGCGCGAGATCCTGCGCGCCTACCACACCGCGATGCAAGCCCCCCGAGGACCGGTCTTCCTCGGGATACCTATGGACGACTGGGACGTCGAGGTCGAGCCGCCCCCCCGGCGGGAGATCTACCACCAGCCCGCGCCCGACCCGGAGGGGCTGGAAAGGTTCGCGGACGTACTCGAGCGGGCCGAGAGACCGGCGATCGTCGCAGGGGCCTGGGTCGACCGGCAGGGGGCCTTCTACGACGCGGTGGCCCTTGCCGAGAAGCTCAAGGCCGCCGTCTGGGAAGCCCCGATCTCCTCTAGAGCAGGATTCCCGCAGGATCATCCCCTCTTCATGGGTCACCTCGCCCCCGCCCAGAAGCAGGTCGCCGAACAGCTCTCGGGGTACGATGTCGTGCTCGTCCTCGGAGCACCCATCTTCCTGTACTACCCTTACGTTCCTGGCCCCGTCGTCGAAGAGGGCACCCAGGTGCTCCAGATCACCGCCGACCCAGATAAGGCCACCCGCGCCGCCGTCGGGACGAGCCTGGTCGGGAACATCGCGCTCGCCGTGCGCCGTCTCACAGAGCTGCTGCCGGAGGAGTCGGGTCGCTCCGCTCCTCCCGCACGAGAATATCCCCCGGTCCCCGAGGTGGAAACGCCAATACCGGCCGCGTACCTGATGCACGCTCTAGCCGAAGCTCTGCCAGAGGAGGCCGCGATCTTCGAGGAGTCGTCTTCCACCCGGAACAAGTTCCACGAGTACATAAGGCCGAGCCACCCAGGCGGGTACTACAACTCCGGCGCCGGGGGGCTGGGGTTCGCGATGCCCGCTGCGGTGGGGTACAAGCTAGCGCAACCTGCGAGGCCGGTGGTGTGCGTGCTCGGGGACGGTTCGAGCATGTACTCAATCCAGGCGCTCTGGAGCGCCGCCCGCTACGGCGCGAACGTCCTCTTCGTCGTCGTGAACAACAGCGGCTACTACATCCTCAAGGGATTCCGCGACTCTTTGGGCGTCGGCGATACCGTCCCCGCTCTCGACGTTCCCGACCTCGACCTCGTCAAGATCGCCAAAGGCATGGGCGTCTCGAGCGAGACGGTCGAGGAGGCGGACGCCCTCCGCAAGACCCTGGAGCGCGCCCTCGATGCGGGGCGGCCCTACCTGCTCGACGTGGTTGTCGAGCCCGAGGTTCCGAAGCTGCCTGGTTAAAGCGAGCACGCCTCCCTGGACTTAAGCCAGCTCCTACGCCCCAAGCAGTACCGCCCGCCAGGACCGAGGATGCCGGCTACCTACTGGTCGCGCCGGAGAAGAAGACGATATTGTAAGTCTGCAGTTCTACGGGCTCGAGGCCCGCGTGATCGAGGAGGCTCAGAACCTCTTCGGGCTCGAAGAAGCGGACGCCGCTCGTAGAGAGGAAGTGCTGCAGGCGCCGGCCGCGGGGAGACCGCGTCCACAGAATGCCCATGATCGCCACCCTCCCTCCGGGTTCGAGAACCCGCCTCGTCTCCCGCAGGGCGCGCGACGGGTCGCCGAACTCGTTGAAAGAACCGCCGCAGACGGCCCCGGCGAAGGAGGCGTCGGCGAACGGCAGGTTCTCTGCGTCGGCCCGCACAAGGGAGGCCCCGCTCCCTTTCGAGCGTCGGGCGGCCTCCTTGAGCATGGAGGGGGAGATGTCTATCCCGACGACTTCGCCCCTGCTCCCGAGCCTCGCCGCGAGGCCGCG
>JALZEL010000149.1 GCA_030862075.1 Actinomycetota bacterium
GTCGTTGTCCAGCCTCACCTTAAGAAGCGAAGAGTTCTGCAGCGTGAACCTTCCCGCCGGCGTTACCTCCTGGAACTGCTCTAGGTTCGTCTCGCTCACCGCTCTACCTCCCTATCGGGTCGTACGCCTTGATACTATCTGGGTACGTAGTATCCGTCTAGAGGTTTCTCTGATTACGATACGCGGGCGGGCTAGGGGACGGGGGGTGGCGGGCTGGCAAAGAAGTAGCCCTGGGCGTAGTCGGCGCATTGGGCGAGGAGCCAGCGCCACTGCTCCTAGGCCTTAATCCCTTCTGCGAGGACGCTCACCCCCAGGTCCTTCGCCAGCTTAAAAAGCTTCCGGGCGATGGTGGCCTTGTACGGGTCCCGGTCCACGCCCTGTATTAGGTTGGCATCCGGCTTGGCGAAGTCCGGGCGAAGTCGGCGAGGAGGTTCAGGGATGCGTAGCCGGCGCCGAGGTCGTCGAGCGCGATCCTGGAGCCGTTCCTGCGGTAGAAGCCGGGTATGTTCCGCAGGTGCCCGTCGTCTTTCTCACTCTCTGTCACTTCGAAGATTATCCTCTCAGGTGAGGGATCTGACCTCTCGATCGTGCCCATCGTGCTCCTCAGGCAGTACGTGGGGTAGTAGATCGAGGTGGGATTGAAGTTGATAAAAACGTTGGATTCCGGCGGAGAGCGGAAGCCTGGCTTATGGCCTTTTTTACGCGCGTCCCGGTTGAGGTTGAAGAGTACCCCCGCCCGGCACGCCACCTCGAACATACGTCCCGGGCTCAAGAGGCCGAAGCCCGAGCATTTCTCGACGAGAACCGCCCTGCGCTCCCTGAGTTCCGCCTCGCTCAGGCCCCCCAGCAAGAGTTTGCTCAGGTGCCTCAAGCCCTCCGGCGTCACCTCGATCGCCGGAACTTCTTCTACCGGATCGTCGAGCGGGAGACCCGACCCGAAGAGTAGACGCCTCAAAGTTCCCCGGATGTGGGCCAGCGGAGGGGCTACGTACAGGACTCCGAGCTCGGGCAGGCCGGGGGCGGCAAACTCTCGCACCTGCTGCGCTTGCTCAAACCATGATCTCTGCTCTCACCGAAGTCGTTGCAGAAAGGTTGTCGGAAAGAAGGGTGGATCTCCTTAATCTGCGGAGCTGCCTCAGAACATCTTGCCGCCCAACGGAACCTCGCGGTCCGGGGCGAGCAGGACCACGGCTCCCTCCTCGTCTGGCACCCCGAGCACCAGCACCTCGCTCTCGAAGCCCGCGATCCTCTTCGGAGGAAAGTTCACCACCGCCACCACCTGTCTGCCGACAATCTCGTTAGGCTCATAGTGCGCCGTGAGTTGGGCGCTGGTTCCCTTCACCCCGACCTCTGGCCCGAAGTCTATGTAGAGTTTCATGGTCGGCTTGCGGGCCTCTGGGAATGGTTCGGCCTCCAACACTTTGCCGACCCTGACGTCCACCTTCTCGAAGTCTTCCCAGCTTATCTCGGTCACACCAGCTCCTCGCTCAAGGACGTTCTCTCGCAGTCTACAGATATACTTCTCCTACCAGACGCCGCGATGCGTCGAGCGGAAAGTTCCATTCTAGAGGAGGGAGTAGAGAGATGAAGGGCGTGGTCGAAGGGATCTACGTAACCTCGAAGGGCAGTGCACCGATGGAGCGCGTCCAGGAGGCACGCGCCGTGGAGAACGGCGGCCTCGAGGGCGACCGCTACAAGGAAGGGACCGGCTACTGGACCCCCTACGGCGACGTCTGCGAGGTGACGCTAATAGAGGGCGAGAACCTCGACGAGATCGAGCAGGAGGGGTTGCACGTCAAGAACGGCGAGCATCGGCGCAACATCATCACGCGCGGGGTAGATCTGGAGAGCCTGCGTGGGATGCGCTTCAGGATCGGGGATGTTGTCCTCGAATATGACCGGCCCCGCCCGCCCTGCAAGCACATTCAGGACATGACCGAACCGGGCATGACGCGCGCCTTGAGGAGGCGCGGCGGCATCTGCGCCAGGGTAGTCGAGGGTGGGCGCATTCGGGCGCAAGACGAGATCGTCGCGCTGTAACGATCAACCAAGCGTCAGATGAGGCCGGGGTAAATCGGCCCCGGCCCCGTTGTTGGTTAACTGATGCTAAGGTCCCGGAGGCGGCGGGAACTCGATGCCATAGCGCTCAGCGCACATCAGCATCTTCTCGATATTCTCCGGTCCAGGCGGAGGTGGAGGGGAGAAGGCGTCCGTGCCTGGTATCCCCGCCTCCTCGAAGAACTTATCTAGCCCCGCCGGGACTACGAGCGTCTAGAGTCTGCCGACCTCCTCTCCTGTATTCTTGAGCGTGTGCAGGGACCCTTTGGGAACGCGGCCGAAGGAGCCGGGGGCGGCCTTGATCCACTGGTCCCTGTCCAGGAACTCGAACTCTCCTTCTAGCACGTAGAACGACTCGTCCTCGCGGTGGTGGATTTGGGGCGGCGCTTCACCTTGCGGGAGCACCGTCGAGTCGGTGAGCGAATACGTCCCGCCAGTCTCTTCGCCGACACCACAAAGGTCATAAGCTAGTCCGCCACCCAGAGCTTCTTGCACTTGCCCGGGGGACGTGGGCGATGCCCTGGTCCGTCCTCTCCATCGCCGCTCTCTTTCTTCTTCATAAGAGTTCTTCGGGACTTGATTATACTTATCCGGCAATCCAGAGGGTAATTATACCTTGATTGGAGAAATTACATCCGGTACAATACTGGTATGGCACCAGTAGACCGCAAGAACCCCAAACGAGCCGCATCTTCGGAGTCTCAGCAATCCCTTATGGAGTTCTTGCGCGAGTATCCCGACGATGAGGCTTGCCTCCAATGGCTCTGGCGAACGCGTTGTTCACCCGATGGCGAACACGCCTACTGCCCTGAGTGCGAACAGGAACGGGTGTTCAAGCGGTACGCGACAAAAGAGCGTCGCCAGTCGTGGGATTGCACCGGTTGCGGCCACCACCTACACCCAATGGCAGGGACCATCTTCCATAAGTCCTCTACGTC
>JALZEL010000164.1 GCA_030862075.1 Actinomycetota bacterium
GGACCCGCGGAGGTAGTCCTGGTGCATGGGGTTCCGGCAGGCTTGGGCCTCGTCGCCGAGGATATCAACAAGGACCTCGCCCGGAGGCAGAAGGGCTATGGGCGGGGCGGTCGCCAGAAGATTGAGAAGGACGAGGTCGAATTCTTGGGCGGCGTGCGCCACGGGTATACTTTGGCGTCCCCGCTCTCGATGCTCATCCGGAACAAGGACTACGCGAACTGGGAGGACCGGATGAGCCCGGACCCTCCCGGGGAGACACCCAGGAAGGTCACGCTGCCCAGGCCTGGCCACGCGGACCTCGCCGGGATGCAGAAGTACGCCTTCGACGACTTGAGGAACGTCCTCGAGCGCTCAAGCGCCCGCGAGACGACCGCCCGGGTCGCCGCCGGCGCCATTGCTCGTAAGCTCCTGTCGGAGTTTGGAGTAACGATAAACAGTGCGGTGTACAGGATCGGGACCGCCTCTTTCAGCAAGGATCGGGCCGCGCTACTTTCGGCGAAAGCCGACGAATCGGAGGTGCGCTGCCCGGACGAGGACGCCACCGACAGGATGAAAGCGGAGATCGACGCCGCCCGGCGCTCCAGGGACGCTTTGGGCGGAGAGTTCGTCGTGGTGGCCGACGGATGTCCTCCGGGCCTGGGCTCCTACGTGGACTGGCGCGACAAGCTCGACGCGAAGCTCGCCCATGCGGTCATGTCCATCAACGCCATAAAGGGCGTCGAGATCGGGATGGGATTCGGGGTGGCGGGCCGCCGCTCAAGCGAGGTTCAGGACGAGATCCTCTTCCAGGACGGCGAGCTGATCCGCTCCAGCAACCGCCTCGGGGGCTTGGAGGGCGGCATGACGAATGGTGAGCCCGTCGTCGTCGCCGCGGCGATGAAGCCAATCTCCACGATCGCCAAGGCCTTGCGAACCGTGGATCTCTCAACCAACGAGCCCGCGCACGCCTTCCGGGAGCGGGCCGACACGTGTGCCGTGCACGCCGCGGCGGTGATCGGGGAAGCGATGGTCGCTGTCGTCCTCGCGGAGGCCTTCCTGGAGAAGTTCGGCGCCGATAACATGACCGACATCCGGGCCTCTTACGAGAACTACGTGGCCCGCCTCCGGTCTCTTCGCAGCGTCGCGGAGGCGGGCCTCTAGGCCTCCGACCGTGTTGGCCATCGTAGGGTATATGGGCAGCGGCAAGAGCACCGTGGGACGCATAGTGGCCGAGGATCTAGGCTGGGGGTTCTTGGATCTGGACGAGGCGGTGGCAGAGCGCGCGGGACTCTCGATCCGGGAGATCTTCGCTTCTCTGGGCGAGCCCCGCTTCCGCGAGCTGGAGCGTCTGGAGCTCCTCGACGCCCTCGACGGGCCACAAGAGCGCGTCGTTGCCTGCGGCGGCGGCGTGGTTGTGGACCCCCGCAACCGCGCCCGGCTCATGGAGGTTCCGACGGTGTTCATTTGGGAAGACACGGACGTCCTGTACCGGAGAACCCGCGGCCCCGGACGTCCTTTGAGGGGCACGAGGTTTGAGGATTTCTCCCGGCGGTACGCCGAGCGACTCCCCTACTACTTAGAGGTCGCTTCGCTCCACATAGAGCCCGAGGGACGCCCGCCCCGCCGAGTAGCCGACGAGGTGATCGAATGGTTTCGCGGCGCGTGAAGGGGAGCGTAACCGTCGCGGCGACCAGGCCGTACGAGGTCTGCGTTGAACCGGCCCTTGACCTGGGGCAGGCCGTCTCCGGCGCTCTGGAGCCCTCTACCGCCGCCGTCCTCACCGACTCGAACGTGGGGCCTTTGTACGCCTCCTCGGTAGTCGAAGCGCTAGAGGAGGTGGGGTGGTCTTTGACCGAGGTCGTGACGGTTCCCGCGGGCGAGGGCTCGAAGAGCCTCTCAGTCTACGAAGGGGTGGTCCGAAGGCTCGCTGCCGCGGGCCTGTCCCGCGGCGGAACGCTCTTTGCTTTGGGGGGCGGTGTGGTCGGCGACCTGGGCGGCTTCGTGGCGAGCAGCTACATGCGGGGCATAAACTTTGTCCAGCTCCCGACCTCGCTCCTGGCGATGGTCGACAGCTCCGTCGGAGGCAAGGTCGGCCTGGACCTGCCGGAGGGCAAGAACCTCATCGGCGCCTTCCTGCAGCCCCACCTCGTCGCGGCGAAGCTCGACTGGCTCGACACCCTGCCGCCACGCGAGGTCTCGCACGGCCTCGCCGAGGTCGTCAAGATGGGACTCCTCACCGGCAGCGAGTTCTCAGACGATCTTAAGTACCTAACCGACGCGCGGACCGGCGACAAAGGGGCGTTACAAACCTTGATACTGCACTCCGTCTGCGCGAAAGCCGCTGTGGTCGCCGAGGACGAGAAGGAGTCCGACCTCCGCGCTATCCTCAACTACGGCCACACCGTAGCCCACGGCCTCGAAACTGCCGCGGGCTACGACCTACCCCACGGCGAAGCCGTAGCCGCTGGGATGCTCGCTGCCGCCCACCTCTCCAAAGAACTCCTGGGCACTGACCTCCTCGCGACGCACGAAGACCTGGTAGACGCCGCTGGTCTGCCGCTGAGAATCCCCGCCGTTGACGTCGAGTCGGCCCTAAGTGCGATGGGCCGCGACAAAAAGCGCCGCAGCTCCGACGGGGCACACACGTACCGCTTCGTCCTCTTGAAAGACATCGGTCGGCCCGAGCGGGATGTGCCGGTCGGCGTCGAAGAAGCCCGCAGGGCGATAGGAGCCGTCCTTGGCCCCTAAAGTCTTCGTCCTCAACGGCATCAACCTCGGAGCTTTGGGCCAGCGCCAACCGGAGGTCTACGGGACCCTCACCCTAAACTACATAGAGAAGCTCCTGAGGAACGAGTTTCCAGAGGTGGGGTTCGAGTTCAGGCAGACGGACCATGAGGGCGAGATGGTCAGTTCTATCCGAGAAGCGGCGGACTCCACTGGTCTCGTGATCAACCCAGGCGCCTGGACACACTACTCCTACGCCCTTCACGACGCTCTGGAGATGATGTCTGTGCCGAAAGTCGAGGTTCATATTTCGAACATCCACGCGAGGGAGCAGTGGCGCCGCCGCTCGGTCGTGTCGCCCGCGGTGGACGCGGTCGTCGCCGGGATGGGAGATCACGGGTACCGAGCGGCGGTCGCTTACGTTCTGTCGCGAAGAGGAGAGCGAATTTGAACGGGCGTGTAGCGGAGAGCGGGTGTCACTCGTCGCCGGGCATGTATAGATCAATCTGCGCCTGCTGCGGGACACCGCTCTTCTACGAGGTAGAGCGGTTGCCAGACAGGTCTCCGTATTGGTAAGCGCCTTCGACGATCCGGAGTAGTTCGAACCGGAGGCGCACGATTGGACCTCTCAAAAGCTCGGATGACTCGGCGTCCGCGACGAGCTGCTCTGGTACCAGAAGAGCAATAAATCCCGATAATACCTGAGCAGGGCTCGCGGATGACGTCTCAGGTCCCCGAAAATCTGTGCGATAATATCGCGGCGTTTATCGCGGCGTTTTTCGGAGTAAGAAGAGGCACGTTTCAGGAGTATTGCTTGGCATGATCTCTACCAACCAGTTCAGGAACGGTGCGGCCATTAGGGTCGGTGACAAGCGTTTCACGATCCTGTACTTCCAGCACGTAAAGCCCGGCAAGGGCGGAGCGTTCGTTCGGACGCGTCTGAGGAACCTCGACACGGGGGCCGTGATCGAGAAGACTTTTAGGGCAGGGGAGAAGGTTGAGAGCGTGAGGACCGAGTCGCGATCGATGACGTTCCTCTACCAAGACGGGGATCTCTACTACTTCATGGACTCCGAGACCTACGAGCAGATCGCCGTCCCCATAGAGGTCGTCGGCGAGGCCGCGGACTACGTTGTCCCGAACGGCGAGGTCAAGCTGCTCTCGGCGGACGGGGAGGTCGTAAGTGTCGAGCCCCCGGCACACGTGGACCTCGAGGTGACCGAGACCGACCCGGGGCTCAAGGGTGACACGGCGACCGGCGGCTCAAAGCGCGCCACCTTGGAGACCGGCCTCGTGGTGCAGGTGCCGCTGTTTGTGAACGTCGGCGAGAAGGTACGGGTGGACACGCGCACTAAAGAGTACCTGACGAGGGTTTAGGGGGGACGTGAGCAGCAGGCGCACGTCCCGCAAGAACGCCTTCCTGGCGCTCTACCAGGGCGACGTCACCGGGCAGCCGATGAGCCAGGTCTTGGGCCGCTGGCGCTCGTACCGGGGCGAGCTCGACGACTACACGGAGAGGCTCACGCGGGGCGTCGAGAAAGAGAAGGATGCCTTAGACGGGCGGCTCAGCGAGGTCGCGGTCGGCTGGCCGGTGCACAGGATGAGCGCCGTCGACCGAGCCATCTTGCGCTTGGCCCTCTACGAGATGCTCTGCGTCGAAGACGTGCCCACCGAGGTGGCTGTTGGAGAGGCGATGGAGCTTGCCAAGGGCTTCTCCGGCGACGAGGCTCCCCAGTTCGTCGGCGGCGTCCTGCGGGGCGCCAAGGAGGCCTGGCTCGGGGAAGCCGAGCACCACGACCGGCGGGTGGGACATGGATAAGGGGTTCGAAGGGGCACAAGACGCTTCGCGCGGAACCGCCGGGCGTTGGGAGAAGCATAGGACACGGTTCGAGGCGTACCTCGAAGGGCTCGTGTTCTCGGATGAGCCGCGTCTGCGAGGGCTCGTCGAGGCGATGCGCTACTCGATGCTCGGCGGGGGAAAGAGGGTGCGTCCTACCCTGTGTATGGAGGTAGCGGACGTTTTTGGGGCGGAGCCAGGGCTCGTGCTGCCTTCAGCTGCAGCCATAGAGCTCATCCACACGTATTCCCTGGTCCACGACGACCTGCCGGCGATGGACGACGACAATTTCAGGCGGGGCAGGCCGACGGCCCACAAAAAGTACGGTGAGGCAATGGCGATCCTCGCCGGCGACGCCTTCTTCGGGGAGGCGTTGACGCTCATTACCGTCCACCAAGAGGGCTCTTGTGAGCAGGTCCTGGAGGTCGTGCGGGAGCTCGCCGACTCAACCGGGGTGAACGGAATGGTCGGGGGGCAGGTTATCGACATGGACCAGACCGGCGTGGGGGAGGCCGCTGACCCCGAGACGCTTCGTATGATCCACGCTTACAAGACCGGCGCTCTCATAAAGTCGAGCGCGAGGATAGGCGCGATCCTGGCGGGGGCCGGGACGGAGGAGCAGGCGGCAATCTCCGAATACGCGATAAAGCTCGGGCTCTGTTTCCAGATCGTGGACGACCTCCTCAACGCTACCTCGACGCGGGAAGCTCTAGGCAAGAGCGCCGGGAGCGATGCCGAGCAAGGCAAGGCCACGTTCGTCGGGGTCTACGGCTTGAGCGGCGCGAAGAGGGAAGCGGATGAGGCCGCAAAGAGGGCGCTCAAGGCCCTCTCCATGGTGGACGGCGATACCTCGGGCCTCGAAGAGTTGGTGCTCTTTGTCCGGCACCGGGGCCATTAGCGGTTCCGCCGAAAGGGCGAAGGAGGTTGCCGCCAAAGACCTCGCCGCGGCTCGACGCTTTGCTCGTGGAGAGGGGGCTCGTGGAGAGTAGGGCGCGGGCGCAGGCCCTCATCATGAGCGGCGCCGTGCGGGTCAGCGACGAGGTCGTCACCAAGGCAGGCAACCGCGTTCCCCCTAACGCCGACCTCCGCGTCGAGATCCCCCGCGAAGGTTCGTTCGTCTCTCGGGCCGGGGAGAAGCTCGCTTACGCGCTGGACGCCTTTGGACTGGAGGTTAGGGGTCGCGACTGCTTAGATGCGGGAGCGTCCACCGGCGGCTTCACGGACGTTTTGCTAAAGCGTGGGGCGGATAGCGTCATCGCCGTGGACGTCGGTTACGGTCAGCTCGACTGGTCTCTGAGGAAAGACCCGCGCGTCGTGGTAATGGAGCGCACGAACGTCAGGCGCCTCTCGGGCGGGGATCTGCCGTTCGCGCCGGAGTTGCTCGTAGCCGACCTCTCCTTCATCTCCGTCGTGGTCGCGCTCGAAAGGCTGCTCTTGACGGCGCCCTCCATAGGCGAGGCGGTGGTGCTCGTCAAGCCGCAGTTCGAGGCCGGGCCGGAGCACGTAACGCGCGGCGGGCTCGTGCGTGACCGCGCGGTGCGCGCGACCGTGGTTTCGGACGTCGCGAAAACGTTTGGGGCTTTGGACTTCGGGGCCGTGGACGTGGCACGGTCGCCCGTCGCCGGCCGCAGGGCGGGGAATGTGGAGTATCCCTTGCGGCTGTTGCGGGGTGTGGAGGCGACGTTGAGCGAGGAGCAGGTCCTCGCGGCGGTGGGGAGCGACCCTTGAGCGAGGGCCCCAACGAGGTGCGGCGGGTCGGGATCGTTGCGAACCCGACCGTGAGCGTGGGATACTCGGATCGGCTCGTCGAGATACTAGACGAGCGAGGGGTCGAGGTCGAACAACTCAAGGAGCCCTCGGGGATCCGGGAGGAGGACGACCTCGATCTCGTCTTCGTGCTCGGCGGGGACGGGACTATGCTCAGGGCCTCGCGGATGTACCCGGGACGGGTCCTCTTGGGGGTGAACCTCGGCAAGGTCGGCTTCATGAGCGGGATGCGCCCCGAGGATCTCGAGTCGGGGGTGAACAAGGTCCTGGACGGCGCGCTCCACGTCCAGGAGTACCGGATGCTCGAGGTCCGCTCCAAGGGCGAAGTCCGCACTGCGGTCAACGATGCGGTTCTCCTCAAAAAGCGGCCGCACCAGGTCGTCTCGGTCGAGGTGACCGTGAACGGGGAGGACCTAATCTCCTACCAGTGCGACGGGCTGGTCACGGCCACGCCTCTGGGGTCAACGGCCTACGCCCTCTCGGCAGGGGGACCTTTGATCTCCGGCGACGTGGCGTGCTTCGTCCTGGTCCCCATCGCCCCGCACTCCTTGGTGAGCCGCCCGTTGGTCTTGGGCGCGGATCAGGCCGTGGAGCTCCGGGTGAGCGAGCGGGAGGCGCTGCTCTCTCTGGACGGCAGCGACCCCGAGGAGATTCCCGACGGCGAGAGCCTCTCGGTTGGGCTCTCCCGCATGGGCGTTAAAATAGGCAGGACCGACGACTGGACCTGGTGGCGGGCCGTGCGAAGGACGTTCCTCTAAAGTGCTCTGCGAGATCTCCGTCGAGAACGTGGCCCTGATCGAGGAAGCCACCCTGGAGCTAGATCCCGGCTTGAACGCTGTAACCGGCGAGACGGGCGCGGGCAAGACCCTGCTCGCGACCGCCCTCCAGATGCTCTTGGGAGGCCGCGCCCGCGCCGACGCCGTGCGCGCAGGCGCTGAGAGGGCCACTATCGAAGGCGAGTTCATCCTCCCCGAAGGCGTCGTCGAAAGGACGCTCCACGATGCACTGGGAGACCTCGCCGAGGAGATCGACGCCGAAGAAAGGATCGTGCTCCGGCGGACGCTCACGCAAGAGGGCCGGTCTCGCTGCTACGTCGGCGGCATCACCGTCCCGGTGAAGGCACTCGCGTCTTTGGGCGAGCGACTGGTCTCCTACCACGGGCAAAGGGAGCAGGCCCGCCTCACCGACCCCACCGAGCAGCTCCGCATCTTGGACGACTTCCTCGACGGGGAGGCGATGCGGGCCAAGGCCTCCCTTGGCGAGCTGTGGGGCCGGGCGGAGAAGGACCGGCGGAAGCTCGCCGAGCTGAGGTCCAACACGGAGGTACGCTTGAGGGAGGTCGAGTTCTTGCGCTACCAGGTCTCGGAGCTAGAGGAGGTGGGCTACGGCGCCGAGGAAGTAGAGGAGCTCATGCGCGAGAGAGACCGTTTGAGGAACGTGACGGACCTACTCGCGGCCGCCTCGTCCGCGACGGTGGCGCTCTCGGACGAGGAAGGCGCCGCGGTCGAGGCCGTCGCCCGGGCCACCTCCGAGCTGGACCGGGCGGCCCGCTACGACGCGGCCCTCTCGGGGCTCCTGGAGCGTATCCAGGCGCTCTCGGCGGAGCTTACGGACGTGGTCTACGAGCTCCGGGCCTACCTCGACGAGCTGGAGGCCGACCCGAACCGCCTCGAAGCCGTCGAGGACCGGCTGCAGACCTTGAGGTCTCTGGAGCGCAAGTACGGGCAGGACGTGGAGGGATACCTGGAGGAGGCCAGGACGCGGCTCGCACGCCTAGAGAACTTCGAGGAGGAGACGGCGGGGCTCGAGGCGCGCATAAGGGAGGGCGAGGCGGAGCTCGAGG
>JALZEL010000180.1 GCA_030862075.1 Actinomycetota bacterium
GCCTGGGAACGTGAGAGGGCCGACGTGGCCGAAGGCGCCACACCCGTAGAGAGAAGTCCGCCTCCGGTCCCCACAGCACGAAAGGAGATCCGACGCAAGATGCCGAAGCACGCGAGCTTTCAGCCAGGCGGGGAGTCAGAGGCGCCGGAGCTCTTGGTGGGGTACTTTTCGCGCATAAAGCAGGACGAGCTCCTGACCCGCGACGAGGAGGTGGGCCTCTCCAGGCGGGCCAAGGACGGCGACCAGCGGGCCCACCAGAGGCTCGTCGAGAAGAACCTGAGGCTCGCCGTTTCGGTAGCTAAGAAGTACCGCGGGATGGGCCTACCGTTCGAGGATCTCATTCAAGAGGGCAACATAGGCCTGATTAAGGCGGTGGAGAAGTTCGATCCCGATAGGGGCTACCGCTTCTCTACCTACGCCACCTGGTGGATAAGGCAGACCATCCAGAGGGCCGTCGCCGACAAGGGGAGGATGATCCGCATCCCCGTTCACGTAACCGAGAAGGTTCGCAAGATGTCCAAGGCCTACGCCTGGCTCTCCTCGGAGTTGGGACGAGATCCTTCCGAGGAAGAAGTCGCCGAAAGGCTCGGTTGGGAGGTCGAACAGGTGCGCGAGATCAAGGATACGACGGTGGGCACGATTAGTCTCGATCAGCCTTTGGATCCCGAGGAGGGAGCCGCAGGGCTTGGGGTCCTCGTACAAGACGAGCGCGTCCCCGGCACCCCCGAGGTCGTGATCCGCGAGGAAGAGACCGTGCTACTCAAAGAGGCCATAGGAGGACTACCGGACCGTGTCCGGTACGTTTTGGTCAGGCGCTACGGCCTCGACGAACGCAAGAGAGCAACCCTCCGTGAGCTCGCCGCGGAGCTCGGCATCTCCAGAGAACGAGTTCGGCAGCTCCAGCGAGAAGCGGAGAATGAGCTGAGGATCGAAGAGCCGGGTCGGCCCCTCCAGGGGATCGTAGCGTGAATCGGGCACGCATCCCCAACGGCAAGGCGCTCGCGACCTTTATCTCCTCCCGGAGGAGATAAACTACCGGGCGAAACGAGTTACCAAAGCGCGAAAGAGCCGTCTAGCTCGGCGGCCGACCGGCGCAGGTCCTCGGGAATCTGGCTCTCAAATTCCAAAGCCTTGCTCATTACCGGGTGCGCGAAGGCCAATGACTCGGCGTGGAGCCAGAGGCGCCGTCCGGGAACGGGCTCGCCGTAGAGCGGATCGGCGTAGACGGGGTGTCCGATCGCTGACAGGTGGACCCTGATCTGGTGTGTCCGCCCTGTTTCCAGTCGCACCCGCAGCATCGCGTGCCCCGCCGCCTCGTGGAGCACCTCGAATTGCGTCACCGCCGGCCTCCCGACACCGGCCGCCATGAGGGTGGGGTTCGTCGGGTCCCTTCCCACAGGCGAGTCCACCGTCCCTGCGGCGGGCAGCCCCTCTGCAACCACCAAGGCTCGGTAGATGCGCCTCACACGCCTGTTGGTCAGCGCCGCCACGAGCCCAGAGTAGGCCGGCTCGCCCTTAGCGACGACCATCAGACCCGACGTGTCCCGGTCCAGACGGTGCACGACGCCCGGCCGCTCCGAGTCCTCCCCGCCCGCGATGCCCCTCGAAAGTAGGGCGTTAACTAGAGTTCCCGAACGGTTCCCCGCCCCCGGGTGCACCACGAGCCCCGCAGGCTTGTCCACCACCAGGAGGTGCTCGTCCTCGAAGATCACCGGGACCGGGATATCCTCGGGTTTTGGCTCCTCCTCGAGGAGTTGAGCCTCGACCCGCTCCCCCTCACGTGCCTTGCGGGCTGGGACGATTTCGACGCCGCCGACCCGCACGAGTCCTTCCTCGATCATGCGCCTTGCCGTGCTCCGGCTGATATTCAGACGCCGGGCGACGAGCCGGTCCAGGCGTTCCCCGGACTCCTCGGGGAGGACCTCAAAGGTCCTGAAGCCCGCGGCGCGGTCATCGACCTCGTTAAAAGACGAGGCCCACCAGACCTTCCCGGACGGCCTCAGCATCGGCCCCGCGCACGAAGACTTGCTTGTCCCGGCTCGACGCTCCCTTGACCACGGCGACCTCCGAGCATGATACCCCGAGGAGCCACGCCAGGTAATGCTCGACCTCCGCGTTGGCTTTGCCCCCGGTCGGTGGTGCCGCGACGGAGATTTTTAAGGCGCCCTCTCCATACAATACCTTGAGCGCGGTGCCCTTCGCCCCAGGGGAGACCCGGAGCTTCAGATAGACCCCGCCCGCGGTGGGACCGATGAAGTCCTCAGCCACGCCGGCGCAAGAACCGGCTAGCCCGGAAGCGTTTGCCCTCTTCGGCGTCCTTCCCGGCACGCTCCCTATCACGTTCGAAGAACTCGTCGTAGGCGCGGCCCCCTCCGGTCGGCATGGACTCCTCCCGATCCACCTCGTCGGCGACATCGGGACCCTGCGTAACGGTCTCCTCTTCGGAAGCGCTCTCCTGGGCAGCCGGGCTCTGGAGGGTTGAGGGATCCTCCTCCGGCTCCTCGACCTCGGGCTCCGGGCCGTGCTCGGCCGCATCCGGACCGGTCGCCCCACCGGCCGGGGTAGTGGCGACCTCTACCTGTTCGGCGGCTCCACCACCCTCCGTGGCGCCAGTCTGCGTATCGCTGGCTTGAGTGTCCTCGTCGCTCTGCGTCGTGGGCCCTTCCCGTTCGCCTTCCCGACTCCGGGTCTCAGCGGCTTCACGGGCGGCGGCGACAGACTCGAGGTCGAGGCGATCGCGCAGAGAAGCCTCTATCTCCTTGGCAGTAGCGACGTCGGCGTTGTCCATCACATCCATGTAGCTCTTCAGGAGGTAGCGGAAGTCGTTGGCGAAGTCCTGCTTCGCCTTGCGCAAAACCTCGTAGGACTCCTGCACCCGCTCGACCCGGGCCGAGGAGTCGGCCAGGATCCTGTGCGACTGCTCGTTCGCTTCGCGTACGATCAGCTCCGCCTCCTTGGTGGCGTTGCGCCTGAGATCTCGTGAGACCTGCTGGGCGTGCACGAGGGCCTCCCGGATCGAGGTCTCCAGCTCCTCGAACTGCTCGAGGCGCTCCTTGAGGTTCTTTACCTCATCTGACAATCGCTGGTTCTCGGCGAAGGCGCGCTCGAACTCGTCCGCCAACTCGTCCAAAAAGTCGTCCACCTGGTTCGCGTCGTAGCCCCGGAGCGTGCTCTTGAACTCCTTGCGCCTGACGTCTACCGGTCGTATAGCCATCGAATCACCCCGTAACAGGTCGTATGAATTGCTGAATGATTATCGTCAGGAGGCTGCGCCCTATGTAGAGGCCGAAGATGACGATGATGGGCGAGAGGTCCAACGCGAATCCTCCAAGCCTCAAAGGTGGGACGCGGCTCCTTATTGGCAGCATGATCGGGTTAACCACGGCACCCACGGCGTCGTAGATGACCTGAAAAAACCGGCTTGAAGGGTAGCCGGGGAACCAGCTGAACAGGATCCAGGCAATGATGAACCCGAGTAGAATGTAGAATGCGTAGTTCACCGCGGTTACGAGCAGCAAGGCCACGCTAAACCCGAACGCCTGCAGAAGAAGGGCGTACGAGATCACTTGGTCAACCTCCGGGCCTGCTCGGTCGCGGCCTCCACCCCGTCGTAGATGGCCCCCACGAAGCCCGCCTTCTCCATCGCCACGAACGCTGCCGCCGTAGTACCCCCGGGCGTCATGACCTCGTCCCGGATCTGGTGCGCCGCCCTCTCTTTGAGCAGGACAGCCGTCCCCCCTATGGTCCCGTTGACGAGCCTCCTCGCCACGTCGCGCGGAATACCCTCCCGAACCCCGGCCTGTATCAGGGCGTCCGCGAAGAGCGCCACGTAGGCCGGCCCCGACCCATGGATCGCTGTCGCGGCGTCGAAGAGCCGCTCCGGGAGCTCTATCACGTCGCCGACGTGCCGAAAGATATCCATGACCGTCGGCAGGTAGGCTTTGCCCGGTTCGTTCGTCGCGACGACCGCGGAACCCAGGCCCACCGCCGCGCACACATTCGGCATCACCCGCAGCACGGCGGCGCCCTCGCGCAGTCGGCTGGAGATCGCCGAGATCGGCACGCCCGCCGCCACGCTTACGACGGCCTTGTCCGCGCCGTTCACGGCTGTAGCGACCTCTTCTAGTACGGTCCCCACGTCCCAAGGCTTGACCGCGACTATGAGGAGGTCGCTCCCTTCGGCGGCCTCCTTGTTCGACGGGGTCGTGCGCACACCGTTGTTCTCGGCCAGACGCTTTAGCTGCTCTTCGTGTACATCGCTGACCACGAGGTCGAAGTTTTCGGAGGTGGAGAGCCTGGAGGCAAGTGAGCCCCCGATCATGCCTGCCCCGATTATGCCGACCCGCTCCAAGGGCCTAGAGTTGGTTGAAGAACGCACGTTCGGCGAGCCGCTTGCGTTCCTCGGCGGAGACCTCGACGTTGCGCGGCGTCAAGAGAAAGACCCTGTTCGCCACCGTCTGTATGTTGCCGTCCAAAGCGTAGGTCAGACCAGAGCAGAAGTCAACCATCCTGCGGCTAAGCTCCGCGTCGGCTTGTTGGAGGTTCAGGATAACGGGCTGTTGGCGCTTGAAGCGGTCAGCGAGAGCCTGGGCGTCGTTAAAGCTTGCCGGGTTGATGACGCTAACCCTCGCCGGGGGCGCTTGCTGGTCGGGGACGGCCCGAAGGCGCGCAGACCCCTCTTGGGCACCGTAAGAGCGGTCCCGTCCACTGGCATTCTCGCTGCCGAAGAGGTCACCCAAAGAGGTGCCGAAGGCCGAGGAGCGCTCCGATCTGTTGAGGCGTCTGACCGTTGGGCCCGGCTCGGCGTCCTCGCCCGCGTAACGGTCTTTCGCGTAAGGGCGCCTCTCGTCTTCCTCTTCGTAGTACTCATCCTCTTCGACGCCGAAGCCGAACCAGGCCGCCATACGCTCTAGACGATCTCTAACTCCCATCCATCCTCCTCACGAACGAGCCTCCTCCCTCAAAAAGGCCCGTCCGATCCTGACGATAGTGGCCCCTTCCTCGACTGCTACCCAATAATCGTTGCTCATGCCCATCGAGAGCTCCGAAAGGTCGAAGTGGGGTCTCCAATTACTTTGTAGCCTATCACGGATTGTCCGCAACTTCGCGAAAACATAGCGCACTTCTTCCGGCTCCGCAACCAACGGTGCGAGCGCCATGAGCCCACGGGTGCGCACCTTCCCCTCGGTTAGCGCCGCCGCCTCGAGCAAGGGCCTGATCTCGTCCTCCCCGACCCCGTACTTGGATTCCTCTCCACTAACGTTGACCTGGATGAGGATCTCGATCCCCTTCTCGGGCGCCCTCTTCGCGAGCTCCTCGACGAGCCTCGCCGAGTCCACAGAGTGAACGAGCGTCACCCGGTCGGCAACCTCTCTGACCTTGCGGCGTTGAAGGTGCCCTATGAAGTGCCACTCAAACTTATCCTCGAAGATCTCCTGTTTCTTCAGCAGGTCCTCGGCCCTGTTCTCTCCCAAAAGCTCGACGCCGGCGTCGGCAAGCGCGGCCACTTGCTCCACCGTATAGTACTTGCTGGCGACGAGTATCCTCGCCTCGTCCAAGCTCCGCCCGCTCTTGCTCAAGGCCTCGGCGACGCGCTCCCGCACGACCCGCAGCTGGTCCCGAACGAGCTCCTCCGTCCTCACGCCGCCGCTCATCGCAACGCCACCGCCGCCAAAGCGCGTCCGGTCTTCGGGCCCCGTTTGCGGTGCGAATAGAAAAGATCCGGCCGACACCCCGTGCATAAGCCCAGATCGTGCACCTCGTAATCCCCGGCCTCCTCGAGGTCCACGCGGATGGCGTCCGGCAGAGACAGGTACCTACCCGACACAACCCTCGGCCCGAACCTCTCGGCGAACCTCCCGGCCAGCTCCTCCGAGACCTCGTAGCAACACCCCCGGATGCACGGCCCCACGTAAGCCCGCGCCCGCGGACTCACCACGCGCGCGGCCTTGCCGACGATCCCCGCCATGGTGCCGCGCCAGCCCGAATGCACCATGCCCACCGCCTCCTCACCAACGAGCGCCACCGGCACGCAGTCGGCGACCGCGACGACGAGTGCGAACCCTTCCTTTCCGGTGACGAGGGCGTCGGCCTCGCCCGCGAAGCCGGGTTCCTCGGCCGTCACGATACCGTCGCCCGCCACCTGCCGCACCCAGGCCGAGGGCCGTCCATCCATCACGCTCCTTATGCGCGATAGGTTCTCGGCGACGGCGTCCGGATCGTCGCCGACGAGCGTAGAGACGTTGAGGCTATCGTAGGGCGGCTCGGAGACGCCGCCGTTGCGGGTGAAGAACCACACCCGGGCGGCCCCGGGGTCCGGGTCCGGCGCGACGTAGACGGCGCCCCCGGTCTCAGGGAGAGCATGCTCCTTCCAGGGTACGGTCTGCAAAGAGAAGCCGGGCTGGCCCCTGCCTAACGGCGCCGGAGGAAGGCCGGGATATCCAGGACGTCGCCCTCCGCCTCCGCCGGCTCCTCGCGCGGCTCGGGGATCGTCTGCTCCTCACGGCGCCTCGTGGCGAGACGCTGGTCAAAGCCAGTGGCTATCACGGTCACGGCCACGCGCTCGCCGTACGTCTCGTCCACGACGGCCCCGAAGATCAGGTTCGCGTCCTGGTGGGCGGCGTTGTGCACGATCTCGGCTGCCTCGTTGACCTCAAAGAGCCCCAAGTCGCCGCCGCCAGTTATGTTCAAGATGATCCCGGTCGCCCCCTCGATGCTCGCCTCCAGCAGCGGGCTCGAGATCGCCTGCCGCGCCGCCTCCGACGCCCGATTCTCGCTGCTCGACTCTCCGATGCCCATCAAAGCCGAGCCTGAGCCCTGCATGATCGTGCGCACGTCCGCGAAGTCCAAATTTATGAGCCCAGGCACGGTGATGAGGTCCGTGATGCCCTGCACGCCCGCGCGCAGCACGTCGTCGGCCATCTTGAAGGCCTCCATCATGCTGGTGCGCTTGTCCGCCACTTGCAGGAGCCTGTCGTTCGGGATGATGATTAAGGAGTCGACGTTCTCCTTGATGCGCTTGATCCCTTCTTCGGCGTACGACGAGCGCCGCCGCCCCTCGAACGCGAACGGCCTGGTCACTACCCCGACCGTAAGCGCACCGGCCTCCCGGGCGATCTTTGCCACCACCGGGGCCGCCCCCGTGCCCGTGCCACCGCCCTTGCCCGCGGTTATGAAGACCATATCCGCGCCCCTCAAGGCCTCCTCGATCTCCGCCTTGCTCTCCTCGGCGGCCTCCATGCCGAGCTTCGGGTCAGCCCCGGCCCCCAAGCCGCGGGTGATCTTCTCGCCGATGTGGATCTTCATGTCCGCGTCGGACATCTGGAGGGCCTGGGCGTCCGTGTTGACCGCGATGAACTCGACCCCCGACAACCCGGAGTTGATCATGCGGTTCACGGCATTGGTTCCCCCGCCGCCGATGCCGACAACCTTGATTACCGCCAGATAGCTTGTGCCCGAGTCCAACATAAATAACCTTTAACCCTTCGTCGCCTAGCTTCTCTCACCCGCTCCCGGTTTGCTCGTCGAGGTTCCTCCCGGATCACCCTTCAAGAGCCCGAAACCAAACCATTCCTTGACCGCGGTCAGTATGCTATCAAAACTGGTCGTCCTTGCACCTTTACTCTTCGGTCTAAGGTCATCGTTTTTCGCGGCGAAGTATAGCAGACCTACAGCAGTTGAATACTGAGGCTTTCGTACAGGTTCAGAATCGCCCTTAATACGACGGGGGGCCACCACGCGAACGCGGGTGTCGAGTATCTTCTCGGCGAGCTGCTCAATACCCTCTAGAAGCGAACCGCCGCCGGTCAAGACGACACCCCCGGGCAGGAGGTTACGGACCCGGGCATTCTCCAAAGAGTCACGGGCGTACTCGAGCACCTCGTAGGCACGGTACTCGAGGATCTGGCTTATAAAGCGGGCGTTGTAGTGCTTGTCGCCCAGCTTGACGGCGGCCACGTCGTCCACCGCGCCGCTGACAACGGTCCCGTACCTCTTCTTGAGCTCCTCGGCGGTCTCAAAGGGGACCTTGAGGCCGTAGGCGACGTCGGAGGAGAAGCTTTCGCCGCCGATGGGGATCACGGCGGTATGGGTTAAAGAGCCGCGCATGAAGGTCGCGATGTCCGTCGTGCCGCCGCCCATGTCCAGGAGGGCTACCCCCAAGCTCCGGTCCTCGTCGAGGAGGCACGCCTCGCTCGAGGCTAAAGGCTCCAGGACCACGCGCGAGACCTTGACGCCGCAGTCCTCGACCGCCCCGAGGAGATTTTGGATGCTCGACACAGCGCCGGCCACGACGTGCGCCCGCATCGTCACACTCCTGGCTGCCAGGCCGAGTGGCTGCTTGACCCCCTCGGTCCCGTCGAGGACGAAAGATCGGGGGACGACCTGGATCACCTTCTCGCCTTCCTCAAGCCCGACCTCCTGCCGGGTCTCGGCCTCGAGCCTCTTCATGAACCGCTCGGTGACCGTACGGTTGCGGCTCCGGTTCAGGAGCGTGACCTCGGTGTTGTGCGAACTGATGTGACCACCCGCGATTCCGACGGCCACCGGCCCGCCGCGCAACGGCACCCCGCAGTCCTCGATCGCCGCGACCACCGACTCCGTCGCCGCTTCCCGGTCCACGACCATGCCGCGCCTCAAGCCGTGGCTCGGCACCTCCCCCACGCTCAAGACTTCCGACCGCCCGTGCCGGTCGTCTACCCGGCCGGCGATCACCACTATCTTCGTCGTGCCGACGTCTATCCCGTAGACCAGCTTGGACGCCAAAGGGTACCCTCCGCTACCCGCCCGAGCCCTCGGCTCGCTCCTCGGCCCCCGTGCCTACCACCACCCGCTCCGGCGAGCGGAGGTCGAAGTAGAGCGCCTCGGGATAATCTTCCATGAGGTCTTTGAGGGTCCGTACCTGAGGGCTCCCCGCCTCTCCGGCAAAGAGAACGCGGCGCCCCTCGACGGTGGTCATGATGCCGCCAGCGCCGACCCCGTCGACCGAATCTAGCCCGACCCCGTTACCCTCCAACACCTCAACGACCCCCAAGATCTCTTTCAGCCGCGCCTCGTCGAGCCCTATGCGCTCGAGTTCGGCTCCTCCCAAAGACGGGAGCTCCGTCCCGTCCTCCGCCAACACCACCCGACGCTCGCCCAGCTCTCCATTAAGCGCGACGCTACGCTCTTCAACCTCAACCGTAACTATACCTGAATCCCAATCTTTGCTCATCTCTGCACCCTTAACCCAAGGATTAGTCTCTATCCGCCTCTCGAGCGCCTCCTCGTTGAGGGTGAGGAGGCTGGCGTAGCTCGGGACGGCCTCCCAGGCCTCCAACTCGGGGAACATGCGGGCGTTTTGGACCTCTACGCCGGTCACGGGGAAGAGGAGGTAGGAGACGATCAGGACGACGAAGGCGGTGAGGACGGCCACGACGGCCGAGATCGCGATAGGCCGGAGGAGTTTTTGCGTGACGAGTTCCGTCAGACCTGAAGCCGCCACATCAGCCCAGCAGCTCGTCGCCCACACGCGAAATCTCGCCAGCGCCCAGCGTCAGGACAGTATCCTTAGGCTCGGCGATGGCGCGGACCACGCCCGGGATGTCGTACTGATCGGGGACGTAGTAGACGTCGGGGGGGCGCCGCAGGCTCTCGCAGACGGCATCCACTACGAGCTTGCCGCTCACCCCGGGCTGGGGCATCTCACCTGCGCCGTAGACGTCGGTGACGAGGACGGCATCCGCCAGGGTAAGGGCCTCGCCGAACTCGCGGTAGAGGGTGCGGGTGCGCGAGTAGCGGTGCGGTTGGAAGACCGCTACCACTCGGCCTTCCTCCGGACGGGTTGCCCGCGCCACCTCCAGGGTCGCCGAGAGTTCCGTCGGGTGGTGAGCGTAGTCGTCCACTATCCGTACTCCAAAGCGCTCCCCCTTCAGCTGGAACCGCCGTCGGACCCCGGAGAAGCTTTCGAGGCTCGTGGCAGCCTCATAGGCGTCGTGGCCAAGCCAGCGGGCAATGCCCGCCGCGGCCAAGGAGTTCAGAGCGTTGTGCCGTCCGTAGACCCCGAGCTCGACCGTGCCCCGCTCTTCACCGCCCTCGACGAGGGTGTAGGAGTTGGGGGAGAGTATCTCCGCGCGCAAGTCCCCGGCCGATAAGCCGTAGGTCGTGACCGGGCAGGGGACCAGGGCCGCGAGACGCAGGCAGTTCGGATCGTCAGCACAGACGACGAGGTGACCGTCGGCGGGCAGGGCTCCGACGAATTTCTCGAAGGTCGAGAGGACGTCGTCCAAAGAGTCGTAGAAGTCCGGGTGGTCGAACTCGACGTTGGTGACGACGGCGCCCTGAGGCTTGAGGTAGAGGAGAGAGCGGTCCGACTCGTCAGCCTCGGCGACAAAGAGGTCAGAGCTTCCGGAGACGACATTGCTTCCGATGTCGTTTAGCTCGCCGCCGATGAGAGCTGTGGGATCCTCACCCAAAGACTTCAGGACGTGAGTCGTCATGCTCGTAGTTGTGGTCTTGCCGTGGGTGCCGGCGACGGCGATGCTGCGGCCGTCCTCAAGGATGCGAGCGAGGGCTGCGGCCCGGGGGAGGATGAGTATCGAACGCCGCCGGGCCTCGAGGAGCTCGGGGTTCGTCGAGGGGATAGCGGTGGAGATTACCACTTCTTGGGCATCACCGACCTGGTGCGCGGCATGCCCGACGTGCACCATTATGCCCATGTCTTCGAGCCTCCGGGTGTACGGCGACTCCTTGAGATCCGAGCCGGTGACCCTGTATCCGCTCCTCTGCAGCACCTCGGCGATGCCGCTCATCCCGGCCCCGCCGATGCCGATCATGTGCACCTTCACGCTTTTCTCCTTTTCTCGTTGGCCGCCGCGAGGAGCCGCCCGGCCACCTCGCTGGCGGCCTCGGGCGTGGCTAAGGCCCTCATGTTCTCCGCGAGCTTCTCGCGGCGCGCCTCGTCTTCGAGCAAGGCTTCGACGCGGGCGCGCAGAGCATCGGCGGTTACTTCTTCGTCGCGCATAAGCTCGGCCGCGCCCCTTTCGGTGAAGTACCGGGCGTTGCGGAGCTGGTGGTCGCTGGTGGCGTAGGGGTAGGGGATGACGAGTGCCGCCCTCCCCGTCGCCGCCGTGTCGAACAGAGAGCCGGCGCCCGCCCGCATCACCCCGATGTCGGACGCTGCCAAAGGATGCCAGAGCTCGTCCTCGTAGGGGACGATCCTGTGTCGGGGGTTGTCGGTCGAGAGGCGGTCGAAGTCCCTCCTGCCCGAGACGTGGAAGACCGTGTAAGGGGTTGCGCCCCTAAAAGCCTCGGCAGCCGCGAGGTTCAGCTTCAAGGCGCCGCCGCTCCCGCCGAAGATCAAGACAACCGGCGGCTCTAGCCCGAGCCTCTCCAGGGCCTCCCCCCTCGACACCCCAAAGAACTCTTCGCGCGTGGGCATCCCGACGGGGACGGCATCGCGCAAATGTCTGGCGGCCGCGGGGAAAGTCACGAAGATCTCCCGCGTGAACTGGCTCGCCAGGCGGTTGGCCCTGCCGGGGACGGAGTTCTGTTCGTGGAGGAAAGTTGGGATCTTGAGGGAGTTCGCCGCGAGAACGGCCGGAGCGCTCGCATAACCTCCTACCCCTAAGACCGCGCCGGGGCGGTACTCCTTGAGCACGGCGCGGCAGCGTGACAAGGCTTTGAGGAAGAGGAGGCCGGCGCGGGCGTGGGCGACGGGCCTGCCCGAGAGCCCCGCCAGAGGCAGGGCGTGCAGCTCGTAGCCAGCACGGGGGACGAGGTCGGCCTCTATGCCTGCGGTCGAGCCTACGAACTCGACGGAGGCTCCCTTATCAAGCAGGCTATCCGCCACGCAGAGCGCGGGGATCGCGTGTCCCCCCGTCCCACCGCCGGCGATCAAGACGCGCGGGCGACCTTGCGTCGCCCTTTGTCGAGGTTTTTTTGCGAGGTCTGACCTCACTTACCTTCTCACCGTCCTCCGATATGCGGTAGAGAATCCCTATGGCGGCGAAGCAGACCAGTACGCTTGAGCCGCCGTAGCTGACGAATGGGAGCGTCATCCCGGCCAGGGGCACGAGGCTCATGGCCGCCCCGATGTTGAAGGTCGTCTGGACAGCGAACATCGTAGCGAGCCCCGCCGCGAGGCATCGGGCCATCACCGAAGGGGCGCTCAAGGCGATCTTGTACCCCGCGAGCGCGAGAAAACCGAAGGCCCCGATCACGAGTACCATCCCCAAAAACCCCAGCTCTTCGCCGATGAGGGCGAAGATCATGTCGGTCTGTACCTCGGGGATGGAGACGCCACCTTCGCCGGCCCCGGCCCCGGCGCCGAAGAAGCTGCCCGCCCTGATGGCAACCATGGACTGCACGATCTGGTACCCAGAACCCTCCGAGACGCCCCAGGGGTCCAAAAAGGTCAAGAAGCGATCGCGCCGGTAAGGCTCGAGGATCATCGCCCCACACAGCACCGCGAGAGCCGCCCCGCCGTAGAGAAGGAGATCCCTGGTCCTGAGTTCCGAGGCCCACAAGACCCCGGCCGCGCCCGCAGCGATCACGACCGAGGTACCGAAGTCTGGCTCGACGAGCACGAGCCCGAAAAGCAGCCCCACGGCCAAGATCGACCTCAAGGGTATGGGGGACCCCAGACGCAACCTGGCCACCGCGCAGGAGAGCAAGAGGATCGCCGCCAGCTTCGCGAACTCCGCCGGCTGCAGGCTCACAGGGCCCAGGTCGAACCACCTGCGCGCCCCGCCCACCTCGATCCCCACGCTCGGGATCAGTACCAGGACGAGGCTCACGAGCACGACGAGGTATAAACTCGGCGCAATCTTGTGCCACGCGGTATAGCGCACCTGCTTCGCCACGAGGAACGCCACTACCCCGAGCCCCAGGTGCGCGAAGCGCACGAGCAGGTAGTGCATCCCGTACTCTTTGGAAGTCGCCGAGTAGATCATGACGTTCCCGAGCAAGGATAGCGCCAAAGCCACCGCGAAGAGGTTCGTCCGGAGCGCCGTCACCGGCCAACGGCCCTCCGGGTCAGCCGGTCGGTGGCGTCCTCTGTTATAGCAAGCTCGGCGAAGGCCGCTCCCCTCTCTGCGTACCCGGCGAACTGGTCGAAGCTCGAGCATCCCGGTGAGAGGAGCACCACGTCCCCGGGGCGGGAGATCTCGCGCGCCTCGGCGGTGGCCGAGGCCAGATCCGGGACCAGACGAACCTCTGTCCCTCTATCCTTCAAAAACTTCGAGATCCTGGGCCCCGCCTCACCCTGGCACACTACGTATCGGCAGCGCGAAAGGAGTGGCAACACCTCGGCGAAGTCCGTCTCTTTCTCCGAGCCGCCGAGGATCAGGACCACCGGCTCCTCGAAGCTCGAAAGCGCCGCTGCGACCGCTGCTGGATTGGTCGCCTTCGAGTCGTCCACGTAGGTCACGCCGTCTCGCACGGTGATTACCTGCATCCTGTGCGGCTTTACCCGATAGCCGAGCAACCCCTCCCGGATGCCCTTCACAGGCGCGCCGAGGCCCTCTGCGGCCGCCGCCGCGAAGAGCGCGTTCTCGTGGTTGTGCGGTCCCGCGAATGCCAGCTCTCCTACCTCCCCCAAGACACGGCCCTTCAGCAAGAGACGTCCGCCTTCGACCAGCGTTTCGCCCTCCCCGACGACGATCGTCTCCGCGACGAGCCCTTCAGCGTTGCCGCGGCCCACGGGGTCGGCGGCGCTGACCAGCGCGAGATCTTTAGGTCCCTGTCCGTCGAAGATGCACAGCTTGTCGTCGATGTACTCCTCGAATGAGACGTGCCAGTTGAGATGGTCGGGTCGCGTGTTCAAGAGCGCCGCGACCTCGAAGCTGGGCTCCCGAAGGTAGTGCAGCTGGAAAGAGGAGACCTCCAGGACGAGCAAGCCGCTCTTTAGGACCTCCTCCAGGCAGCCGGTCAGGGCCCGCCAGGAGTTGCCGGCGACGGCGTGCGGAATACCCGACGCGTCGAGGATGCCGTGCAGCATGTCAACGACAGTCGTCTTGCCGTTAGTCCCGGTCACGGCCGCGACCTTTACCTCGGGCCCCAACAGCTTGAGCCCCAGGGCGACTTCGGAGATGACCGGTACGCCTTCCTTTTCGGCCGCAGCGAGCACCGCGTCCCTCGGCCGGATGCCCGGGCTCGCCACGACGCGATCGAAGCGCTCCGCCAAGGTTTCCGGTCCCGCCCCGAGCCGCCCCTCCACGCAGAGCTCGGAGACGAGATCCCTCAGGCGTTCCGAGTCGTGTGTGTCGGCAACGACCACCTCTTCGCCTCTTTCGAGGAGAGCACGGGCGGCGGCGACGCCGGATTCGCCGAGGCCGTAGACGAGCGTCTTCATATGGCGTCGTTGTAGAGCATGAAGTAGTAGAGGACGAAGCCGAACGCGGTGAAGGCCGCCTGGACGATCCAGAACCGCACCACCACCTTGTTCTCCTGCCAGCCCGAAAGCTCGAAGTGGTGGTGGATCGGGGCCATCTTGAAGACCCGCTTCCGCCGTCCCGTTATCCTGAAGACGGCGTATTGGACGATCACCGAGAGTCCCTCCACAACGAAGAGTCCCCCGATCACCGGCAAGAGCATCTCCGTCTTCGTCAAGATCGCGGCCGCGGCCAAGACCCCACCGATGGCCAAAGCCCCCGTGTCCCCCATGAAGACTTGCGCCGGGTGGGCGTTGTACCAGAGAAAGCCGACGATGGCCCCCACCATCGCCCCGCAGACGATCGCCACGTCGTACTGACGTTCGAGGAACGCGATGGCCGTATAGGCCAGGAGCGCTATCCCCCCCGCCCCCGCCGCGAGTCCGTCTAAGCCGTCGGTAAGGTTGACCGTGTTGGTCGTGCCGACGATGACCAGGAGCATCAGGAAGCTAAAAAGGACGACCCCGATGACCCCGGGCCCGAGCACGAGGTTCTTCTCGAAGCCGGGGACGATTACGTTCTGCGTCACGCCCACGTAGCGCAGGGCCATGATGTCCGCCAAGACGACGGCCAGGGTCAGCAAAACGAATTTGTAGCGGACGCTCAAACCATCGCTCCGCTTCTTGGCGATCTTCTGCCAGTCGTCGTAGAGCCCGATCCCCGCCACCGCCGAGACCAAAAGGAGCGTCGTCAAGGTAGCAACGTTAGGACGAGCAACGACCAGGAGCGCGGATCCGAGCCCCATCAGCATCACCATGCCGCCCATCGTCGGCGTGCCTTGCTTGATCAGGTGCGTCTGTGGCCCCTCCTCCCGCACGAACTGCCCGAACTGCTTGGTCTTCAAAAACCCTATGAACTTCGCCCCAAGGGTTACGGTCACCACGAAGGCGATCGCCGCCGCCAAGATAACGCTAAACAATAGCCAGCTTCTCCTTCAACTTCCGGGTCAAGCGATCTAATCTTACGCCCCTCGACCCCTTGACGACTACGTAGTCTCCCTCCCGCAGATCGTCCTCGATCCCCTCCGCCGCCGCTTCGGCGTTTTTGTAGAAGAGGACCTCGCCGGGAAAGGCCTCGGCATACCAGCGGGCCTCGTCTCCCACGCAAACCAGCAGGGCAACGCCAGCCTCCCCCGCCAAGGCGCCGGCCTCCCGATGGTACTCTCTCGCCGCAACCCCGAGCTCGAACATCCCACCCAAGACCGCGACGAACCGCCGACCTTGCCTGCAAGCCTCCTCCGCCCCGTATCTCAACACTGCCGCGACCGCCGCCGGAGAGGCGTTGTAAGAGTCGTCGTAGACTACTATGTCGTCCCGCAGCCGGTACACCTCGCCCCTGAGGCCCGTCCGCCGCAACCTTCGCAAGCCCCGGGCACACTCCTCCGGACCCAGGCCCAAAGCCCACGCACCCCCGATCGCCGCGAGCAGCGGCTCGATCAGGTGCGTCCCGAAGACGGGAGTCTTGACCTCGACCGAATGCTTTTCTGACCCGTCTCTCATGTGCAGGTCGAAGGATAACCCACTCTCCAACTCCGAGATATCAGTAGCATAAAGGTTAGCTTCGGGTCCATCTCCGAAGGTGATACGCCGCGCGAGGTCTCGCCCTCGCCCCGTGGCGGCCTGCGGCGCGCCCATGGGGGAGACGAGAACTCCGGTATCGGGGAGCGCGAGGGCCAGCTCGCCCTTCGCGGCGGCCAAGCCTTCGAGGCTTCCGAACGAGTCTAGGTGGACCGGAGAGACGGCGGTAAGGACACCCACTTCGGGCGGGGCGATGTGGCACAGGTGGGCGATATCGCCTTTATGAGTCGCGCCCATCTCCAGAACCAGGACCTCCGTCTTCTCGTCGGCGGCGAGTACCGTTAGGGGCAGCCCTATCTCGTTGTTGAAATTGCCCGCCGTCGCAGACACCTTGCGTCCGGCCGATCTCAGGGCGGCCGTTAAAGCGTCCTTGGCCGTGGTCTTGCCCACGGTGCCCGTAATACCCACGACCGTCGGCGAGTCCATCTCGAGTAAGCTGCACCGGGCCAGCTCCTGCAGCGCACGGAGAGGGTTCTCGACCACGACCGTCGGCACCGAGAGCGGACGGTCAGCTACCGCCGCGACCGCCCCCCGGAGGTGCGCCTCGGGCGCGAAGTCCGCGCCGTCTACCCTGCCTTTGAGCGCGAAGAACAGCTCTCCGCCGCGCACGGCGCGCGAGTCGACCGCTACGCCCGTCGCGAGGGCCGCCGCGTCGCCGCCCGACAAGGAGCCGACGACGGTCCGGGCCACCGTTTCCAAAGAGACGGGCTTCAATGTTTTATCCTGTCTTCTTTTCTCGCGCCTGGAGCGGGGGTTGGATCGGGCGGCGGGGGATCGTCCTTCGTGCTCTCGCGATCCGGAGGGACGTTGAAGTAGCCCAAAGTGAAGCCCATAACGTCCTGGAAAGCCGGGGCGGCGACGACCTCGCCGAAGAGATCCTTCTGTGGCTCGTCCACCACTATCATGACGAGGTATTCGGGGTCTTCGGCGGGAGCGAAGCCGATAAACGAGGTGACATACTCGTTCCCATAGGAGCCGGTCTTTGAGTCTACCTTCTGCGCGGTACCGGTCTTGCCGGCTACGGTGTACCCGGGGATCTGGGCGAGATGGCCCGTCCCTTCGTCGACCACGCTCTGGAGCATCCCGCGTACTATAGACGAGGTTTCCTGGCTTATCACCTGGGGTCCCGGCTCAGCTTGGGCAGCCTCGTTCACGTAAGGCGTCACCTTTAGCCCCCCGTTGGCCAGAGACGCGTAGCCCGCGGCGAGTTGCAAGGGAGTGACGGTGAAGCCCTGGCCCATGGGGAAGTTGCCGATGGAGGTGCCGCTCCACTGCTCGAAGGGCGGCACGACGCCTGCATCCTCGCCGTAAAGGTCCACCCCGGTCCCCTCTCCGAAACCGAAACGCTTTATGTGCTCGACGAGGCGCTCGCCACCCAAGCGTTGGGCGACCTTGATCGTGCCCACGTTGCTCGATTGCGCCAGTATGCCCTCGGGGTTCAAGACCTTTGTCTCGTGCGGCTCCGAGTCGCGGATCACGGTGTCGGCGATCGGGATCGAATCCGCTACCACAAACTTATCCCCCTCTGAGACGACTCCCTCTTCGAAGGCCGCCGCCATCGTGAAGGGCTTGAACGTCGAACCCGGCTCGTAGGGGTCGGTCAGGACCCGATCACGCTTGACCTCCTCGGAGGCTTCCTCGAAATCGTTGTTATCGTAGCCGGGAGAGTTGGCCAAAGCCAGGATCGCCCCGTCCTCGACCCTCATGACGAGCCCCAGGGAGTTCTTGCCCTTGTACTTATTGCTGGCTTTCTGCAGAGCCCCTTCGAGCTCCTGTTGGACCGCGGTATCCAGGGTGAGGCGCACGTCTTGCCCGCTCCCCAAGACCTCGTCGTAACGGGCCTCGACCCCGCCGAAGGCCTCGTCGGTCCCGAGATACCCGGTGAGCTGGCTGGCCAGGGCCTCGCTCGGGTAGACGCGGAACTCGTCCGGAACCACCGACACACCCGGCAGGCCAATATCCTGCACCTCTCGCGCCTTCTCTGGTTCGAGACCCTTGGCCACCACGCTGTAACCGCCAAGTTCGCCCTCGTCGTTCTTCTCCGTGAGCTTCTCCCCGATCTCTTCGGCATCTCCCGCCTCCGAGCCTAAAGCTTCGGCCAAAGCCTCGGCGGCTGCCTCCGGATCTTCGACCTGGTAAGGGGTGGCGACCACCTTGACGGCGTCCAGGCTCGTCGCCAACCGCTGCCCGTCGGCGGAGAATATGGCGCCCCGTCCTATGCCGCTCTCTACCGCATCCTTCTCGGCGGCGAATGCTTCGGTATCGAACGTCCGGTAGCGCTCATCGTCAACAACGCTCAGTTGCCCCGCCCGCGCCCCCAAAGAGAGACAAACAACCACGACCGCTCCCACGACCAGCCGGAGCCTCCCGCGGCCCACCGCCCTCTTCATCTTGCCCCGTTTCGGGGGCCTAGAACGTTTCGCCCCCCGTCCCCGAGGCAGCGGTACGACCTTAGCCTCCTTCTTCCGCCTCCCGCGTCCCCCGGTGCCACCGGAGGAAGAACGAGCCACACTTCTAGCCTTTCTATGACCCGGTGTGTTATTGACCGGTCTCTTTTTTCTTCTCTCCCCCGCCATTTGCTACGTCCTCCCCATCTCTCCCGTAGGTTTCAAGCTCTTTGCCGCCAGGGTCTCGCATCTGGAGTTGCTTCCGGGCCATCGCCCGGATCCTTTGAGGCTCCGAAAGCTCCGTGATGCGCACGTCGAGCCGCTCTCCCTCGCTCTCAGCTCTGGCCCTCTCTTCTTCGAGCCGGGCAGTCTCCCCTTTGAGCCCGGCCGCAACGTTATGCACGTAGACGCTCCCCAGCATCAAGAGCACCGGCACCACGACCAGCACTACGAACGCCCGACGCCCCTTCCACGCCCCGCGTCGTCCGACCCGTCCAGTCGCTTCTTGGGAAACGCCCCGCCCCTCCGGTCGCTTCTGAACGGGCCTCCCCACGGATGTCCCGTAACGCGTCCTCCTCTGCGGCACGGCCACTAGGAGAAGTCTCCTGGCGACGACAAGCCTGCTTCGAGCTGCTCCGAAGTGCGTACGGCGGAGCGCAGGCGCGCCGAGGCGCTGCGTGGGTTTTCTTCGATCTCCTCCTTCGCGGGCTTCCGGACGACGCCCTTGCGGAAGACGGGGCGTGCCCCGCACACGCAGACCGGAAGCTCCGGCGGGCAGACACAACGCCCGGCGCGCTCGGCGATAAAATGCTTGACCACGCGATCCTCTCCGGAGTGGAACGTGATCGCCACGAGCCGCCCCCCGGGCACGAGGAGCCTCTCCGCCGCGTCCAAAGCCCGCTCGAGGCTACCCAACTCGTCGTTCACGCGCACACGCACGGCCTGAAATATCCTTTTCGCCGGGTTGCCGACTCTCTCCTTCCAACCGACCGCCGTCCGCACAGCCTCCGAGAGCTCTAAAGTCGTTTCGAGCGGACGCCTGCGGACGATCTCCCGCGCCACCCGCCTTGCCTCGCCGCGAGGAACGTCCCCGTACCGGACGAGCACGTCGGAGATCTCCACCTCAGGGGCGGCGTTCAGATAGTCCGCCGCCGACTCGCCACGTCCCGGGTCCATCCGCATGTCGAGCGGCCCCTCTCGGACGTAGCTGAATCCCCGCGCGGCGTCGTCTACCTGGTAGCTGGAGAGGCCGAGGTCGAAGAGGATGGCGTCCGCCACCATGCCCTCCCCTACCAACCCCGCCAGAACCTCGTCGTAGGCCCCGGGCCAAAAGGCGAAGCGTCGATCCTCCTCGGCGAGCTTCGCCGCCCTCCCCGCTGCTTCGGGGTCGCGGTCTATTCCGATGACCCTCCCCTCGGAGCCAAGCTCACTTAAGATCCGCCTGGCGTGTCCCCCTCCACCGAACGTGGCATCCACTACCGTTTCACCGCCATTGAGGGCGAGCGCCTCCACGGTCTCTTCTGGCATCACCGGGTAGTGCTCGGTAGCCATCAAACGCCGAAGTCCCCCCCGGCAAACTCCTCGATGATGTCCGAGAAGGACTCGTCGGCACCGCTAACGTAACGGTTCCACTCTTCGGTGTCCCAGATCTCCAACCGATCATCCACCCCGGTCACCGTGATGTCCCGGCTAAGACCCGCGTACTGGGCGAGCTTCATCGGGATCAAAACCCGACCCTGACGGTCGAGCGTCGCCTCGAACGCCATCGAGAAGAACATGCGGCTGAGCTGACGCCCCCTAGCCGAAAGGTCCGCGTTGGCCTTGACGTTCGCCTTGAACGTCGCCCACTCCTCGGGCGGGAACGCGAACAGACACCGGTCAACCCCCTTGGTGATGACGATACCTCCCTCGAAGTAGGACCGGAGCCGGGAAGGGAGAGTCAACCGCCCTTTCTCGTCTAGGGTGTGCTCGTACTCTCCCAGAAGGGCCAGGACTTTGTCCTCCCACTACGTCCCACTTTGACCCACGACGCGAGAAATTCTTGCATATGCTCGAAAAATGCGCAATGAGCCGGGCCGCACCGCCCTATTTGGCGCCATATCGGCGCTTTTTTGGCCTCTACTCCCCCTCCCCCAGGGCTATGGCCTCCCCCATAAGATATCACAAGAACATTCTCGTAGCTCCGTTGTCGGAACGAGGGGTGGGGCTGTAGGTCGGGCAAACATACAGAATATATAGTGGTGCTGACCGCGTTAGGTGGTCTACATGTTGTGCCGCGGAGAAATGGCAGAGAATTTTTGCGGGGAGAGTGGCAGATGCTGGTTAGGGTTTTCTACCTGGGTAGGAGTTAAGAGAGGAGTGGGCCCACCAGGACTCGAACCTGGGACCGTCCGATTATGAGTCGGATGCTCTAACCAACTGAGCTATGGGCCCGGCGGCGGCCCGCGGTGGCCAAAGCCGGAAGCCACGAGGTGCCTCCGCGGTCGTGCCGAGCTCCCCTGGTTGGACTCGAACCAACAACCCTTCGGTTAACAGCCGAATGCTCTGCCTATTGAGCTACAGGGGAAAGGTTACCGCGTGAGTATACGATTTAGGGCCCTAGGCTTCAAGATTCGAGGATGAGGTTGCTCGCCTCGACGGCGGCCTTGTTGAGGCGTCTGAACTCCGCGTGCAGTCGGTATTTCTCGTCGAAGTCGTCAGTCAGGAGCTTCGCCCTCTCGCGGCTCAAAGCAGCGAGTTTGAACCACGCGGCGCGCAAGGAGGCCTCCGAGGGGTAGAGCTTCTCCTCCGAGGCTCTGAGGGCGGAGATCTCGTCCAGCAAGGGGCGGGCGCGCTCGTCGGAGAGGATGGACTCGAGGTCCTCGCCCTTGTGTTCGGCCAGCAAGGCAAAGATGCGCGCGTGTGCTTCGTCGCTGAAGTCTCCTTCCTCGATCGCAACGGGTTCGTTCACCCCTGATACCTCCACCCCCCCGCGCAGAAGAGGTGCCGCCAGATCCGGGCGTGCGAGCATGATGGTGAGGAGTTCGCGGCCTGCCTTTTGCAGGCGCAACTCCCCAGCTTCTACTTCAGCAAACCGAAGGGCTAATTCGCTCTTACGGTTGGTGGAGCGGTGCGTTCCGTCCTGCGGGTTAGCTTTCGCACGAAGCTCCTCAAGGAGCATCTCAGGAGTTACCCCTAAAGACTCAGCCGCAAGACGGATGCCGTCCCGATAGAGGACAGGATCCTCGATCCGTCCTACGAAGGTTTTTATCTCTTGGAGGACCCGGGCGCGGCTCGCAGCGCCTGCGCCCCGGGCACGATCCGTGATGCGCCGGATGCTGTATTCCAGGATGGGCACTGCGTGCTCGAGCAGCTTGCTAAACTCCTCGGGGGTGTGCTTGAGGAGCCAGTCGGCCGGGTCTTCGGGGAGGCGCAGGACGCGGAGATCCAACCTCAACTCGGCGGCGGCGATTGTAGCCCTTTCGACGGCCTTCTCGCCGGCCTCGTCGGGATCGAAGAGCACGTAGACGACGTCCGCGTGGCCGCTCAGGATCTTTAGGTGCTGCTCGGTCATCGCTGTGCCCAAGGTCGCGACGGAGTTCTTAATCCCCGACTGGTAGAGCATGAGGACGTCCGTATAGCCCTCGACGACGAGGGCCGCCTTCTCTTTGCGCATCGCATCCGCGACCTGCGGAAAGCCGTAGAGGAGGGTGCGCTTGTTGAAGATCTCGGTCTCCGGGGAGTTAAGATACTTCGGCTTTGCATCGCCCAAAGAACGAGCGCCGAAGCCGACGATCCTGCCACGCCTGTCGGAGATAGGAAACATTACGCGGTCAACGAAACGCTCACCGCCGCGCGTCGAAAGCAGGCCCGCCGCCTCCAACGCCTCGCGGTCGAGACCAACCTTGCGAGTCGCCTGCATAAAGCCCGATCGTCTGCGGGGCGGCGCGTATCCGAGGCGAAATTCTACTATAGTAGAATCATCGAAGCCGCGTTTTTTGAGGTAGCGGCGCACCTCCTCCGCCACGGGAGACTTGAGGAGGTACTTGTGGTAGTAGGCGGTTGCGGCAGCCAATGCTTTGTAGGCCAAACGACGGCGGGCGGCGTGGCGTTCTGCGGTTCTTTGCTCTTCGGGGGAGCGTCCTTCGAACTCCAGCTCGATGCCGGAGCGTTCGGCTAAAGAGGAGATCGCCTCGATGAAGGAGAAGGACTTGAGATCCATAACGAGTTTTATGGCGTCCCCTCCTCTTTGGCACCCGAAACAGAAGTAGAAGTTCTTTTCGGGGGAGACGCTGAACGAGGGAGTCTTCTCGGAGTGGTACGGACAGAGGCCGATAAGGTTCGCCCCCTGGCGTTTTAGCGCGGTGAACTCAGAGGCCACCTCGACGATGTCCGCATTCTGTCGTACCGCTTCTATGCTGTGTGGCGAGACCCTCAAGTGTTGCCGGCCCTTCTTCCTGCTCAAGTGTTGTCCTGCTGTACAAATATTACCGGCGGTCTGTAACTCGGAACAGGGCCGATGTTATCCTGAAAGTATGAGCGTGTCCGGACAACCGATAAAGGACTCGCGGCTGGACTTCGCGGATCTGCCACCCGGGGTGGGTTTTGAGCCGAAGGACGAGCCGCTAAGGCGTGACATAAACCTGCTCGGGCGCATTTTGGGGCAGGTCATCACCGAGCAGGAGGGCAAGGGCTTGTTTGGGGCGGAGGAGGAGATCCGTCTTTTGTGCAAGCGGCTCCGCTTCGACTACGACCCCGACCTCGACGAGAGGCTAAAGAAGCGCATAGAGCAGATGAGCATTGGGGAACTCGGGCGGATCGTACGGGCGTTCTCGGTGTATTTCCAGCTGGTCAACATCGCCGAACGCTACCACCGCATCCGGCGCCGCCGGCAGTACGAGTCCTCCCCCGACAACCCCCCGCAGAGGGGCTCATTGCGGGGTGCGTTGACGCGGCTCAAAAGGGAGGGCTTCGGCGGCGAGGACCTGGAACGCGTGCTAGACGGGCTGAACCTGAGCCTGGTGTTGACAGCGCATCCGACCGAGTCCCAGAGGCGCAGCATCCGCCAGAAACACACGAGGATAAGCGAGATCCTGAACTCTTTAGAGGTTGGCAACCTAACCCCCCGGGAGCGACGAACCGCGGAGGAGCGTCTTGCCGAGGAGACAACCGTTTTGTGGCAAACTAACGAGCTGCGCGTCAAGCGACCCGAGGTCGAAGAGGAGATAGGCCGGACCCTACTCTTCTTCGAGAAACCACTCGTCACCTCGACCCTTGAAGCGTACCGGGACGTCGAAAACGAGCTCGCCCGCCAATTCCCCGAAAAAACCCCCTTCCCTGTACGGCGTGTCCTTGAGTTTGGCTCCTGGGTCGGCGGAGATCAGGACGGCAACCCGTTCGTCAGACCAGGAACGCTGAACACGGCCCTCGGGTTGCACCGGGATTTGATCCTGAATAAGCATCTGGACTTCGCCGATTTCTTGGCGGATCATCTGAGCCAGTCCGTAAAGCTCACGGCGATCTCGGAAGAGCTGGGACGCTCTACCGAACGGGACGAACGGCTCTTGCCCGACGTGGCCCGCGGGTTCACGAGCGAAGAGCACAGCGAACCTTACCGGCGCAAGATGCTCCTCGTGGCCGCTCGCCTAAAGCGTACGCTTGCGGACGCCAAGTCCCGCGAAGCCTACGAGAGCGCGGCGGAGCTCAAGGAAGACCTGCTGGTGGTGCGAAGAAGCCTGCTCCGGCACGGCGGGGAGCGGGTCACTGAAGGTGGCTTGAAAGACTTTGTCCGGCAGGTGGACGTCTTCGGGTTCCACCTAGCCCGGCTCGACGTGCGCCAGGAGAGCCAGAAGGTGGGACAGACTGTCATCGAGCTACTGGCTCCCACCGGGGAGGACTATGGAAACCTGGACGAGTCCGGGAAGGTCGAGCTCCTGCAACGGCTCCTCAAAGAACCCGCGACGGAAGGAACACCCGAGGAGCTCTCCGATGAGAGTCGGGAAGTACTCGAGACCTTCGAGAACATCCGGCGGGCGGAGGAGGAGTTCTCGGAGCCGCCGGTGGAAACGTTTATTTTGAGCATGGCCCGCGGGGCTAGCGACGTCCTCGCGGTGCAGTTTCTGGCGCGTAGGAGCGGCTCGCTCGAGGTCGATTGGGAGGGCCGGTGCGCGGCGAACCGGTTAGGCGTAACCCCCCTCTTCGAGACCATAGAAGATCTCGAGAAGGCGCCCGAGGTGTTGCGTAAGCTGCTAGAGGATCCGTTCTACCGCTCGTCGCTCGAAGCGCGAGGAGACCTGCAGGAGATCATGCTCGGCTACAGCGACTCGGGCAAGGACGCCGGGTACATCACGAGCAACTGGGCCCTGTACAAGGCCCAGGGAGCACTTCACGCCGTGGCCCAAGAACACGGCGTGAAGCTCAGGCTCTTCCACGGCCGGGGCGGGACGGTGGGCCGGGGCGGTGGCCCGAGCTACGACGCCATAAGGGCCCAGCCGCCCGGCACGGTAGGTGGACGCATCAGAATTACCGAACAAGGCGAGGTTATCTCGTTCAAGTACAGCATGCCGGGGCTCGCCCGGCGCAACCTGGACACCGTGCTCGCCGCGGTCCTCGAAGCGAGCGCCGAAGAGGAAGCCCGGGAACCTAAAGATGAGTGGGTCGAGGCCTTAGAGCAGCTCTCCGCGTCGTCGTACGAGACCTACCGAGAGCTGGTCTACGAAGACAAGGACTTTCTCTCCTTCTTCTACGAGGCGTCACCTATAGAGGAGCTCTCCCTGCTGAACATCGGGAGCCGCCCGGCGGTCCGCGGGGCGATCGAAAGCAACACCAGTGTGGAGAGCCTGCGCGCGATACCCTGGGTCTTCGCCTGGACCCAGAACCGTTTCCTGCTCCCCTCCTGGTACGGCGCCGGCACCGGACTCGTTAGGTTCATCGAGCACGGAGGGCTTGACTTGCTGCGAGAGATGTACCACGAGTGGCCCTTCTTCCGGACGCTGGTGGACTTTATGCAGATGACGCTAGCGAAGAGCGACCCGCGCATCGCTGAAGCCTACTCCACGCTGGTCGAAGACGACGAGGTCAGGGAGCGGCTCTGGGAGCGCACCTCCGAAGAGCACGCGATGAGCGTGCGAGCGCTACTCCGTATTACCGAACAGGAGCACCTCCTGGACAACTCCCCGGTCTTACAGCGCTCCATACGCCTCCGAAATCCCTACGTGGACCCGCTCTCGTACATACAGGTGAGCCTCCTCAAGCGCTTCCGTTCCCTCCCCGAGGATTCGCCCGAGCGCGAGGCGATGGCCCATCCCTTGCTCCTCACCATCGCCGGCATCTCCAGCGGCATGATGAATACTGGTTAGGCGTCAGCCATTGGCTTTTGGCGATCAGCTTCCTGCGGGCCGCGCGTGGCCAAGCTCGTCTTCGCTTTTTGCTGATAACTAATGGCTGGTCGCTAACGGCTGAAGATGGTGTCGCTCCGAGGCAAGAACAGCCGTTTGTAAGTCGCCAAGGCGTAGCGGTCGGTCATGCCGGCGATGAAGTCCACAGTCTCTGTTACGAGATCGGGATCGCTCTTTGCCCGCTCCTCCGGTCGCTCCAGGTAGTAGTCGAAGAGCGCAGACACCACGTCCCCAGCCTTACGATTCTCCCGCGAGCGCGGATTGTGATAGACGTTCTTGAAGAGCCACGTCCTTAGCTCCATCAACGCTTCGTAAACCTCTTCGGAGAGCGCTATCCCATCCCTCTCCCTCGACGTGAGGATCATGTCTCGTACCATGGTGTCTATCCGCGTGCTCATCCGGTCGCCAAGCACCTTGATAGGCCCTTTGGGCAGGTCGTCCCAGGAGATAACGCCCGCCCGCAGGGCGTCGTCTACATCGTGGTTCACGTAGGCTATGCGATCGGCGACACGCACGATCTCGCCCTCCCTCGTGGCAGAATAACCCGTGCCGGTATGGTTCAAGATCCCATCCCTAACCTCATGGGTGAGGTTTAGGCCTTCTCCTCCTTTCTCCAGGACGTCGACCACGCGCAGGGAGTGCTCGTTGTGCCTGAAACCGCGCCTGTTTGGGAGGCTGGCGAGCCTTCTGGAGAGTGCTTCTTCGCCGGTGTGGCCGAAGGGGGTGTGGCCGAGGTCGTGGCCCAGAGCTATAGCTTCGGCGAGGTCTTCGTTTAGGCCCAAAGAGCGGGCAATGGTACGCGAGATCTGCATCATCTCCAGTGTGTGTGTCAGGCGAGTGCGGAAGTGGTCGCCGTCGGGGGCGATGAAGACCTGAGTCTTGTGCATCAGGCGGCGGAACGCCTTCGCGTGTATTATGCGGTCACGGTCGCGCTGAAAGGAGTTGCGTACGCCGTCGGGGGGCTCGGGCTTGGGGCGCCCGATGCTGATCTCGCACGCCCAATCCGGGGTGGGGATGGTGGCCCCGATCGCACCTTCGATTCTTTGCTCTCCGGCCTTCATGCCGGGCGGAGGGTGCGACGGTCGGGGACGTTGCCTGGGGCGTGGGCGAGGACGTGGGCGGAGACGACCCGGCGCGTGCTCTCTTCGAGCCTCTCCTTCACGCCGGCCTCCTTTATCGGGCGTCCGACGAGGGTTCGCAGGGCGGTTAAAGTGCCGGGCGGCAGGGGGAAGAAGTCCGCGGTAGCCGAGCGACAGTCGGTGCAGCACACGCCGCCGAGGTTGGGGGCGAAGTATGTGGTTTCGTCGGGCTCTCTCTCACAACTCACGCAGGCGTCGAGCCGGGGAGTATATCCGGCGAGGATCGAGAGCTTCAAGACAAATGCCGCCTCGACGCTCTCGAACCCCTCTTCTCGGGCCTCCAGGGCATCGAGGGCGTAGTAGAGGAGGTTGAAGACCCTGCGGTCAGCCTCGTCGCCTCCCAACAGGGCTCGGATGGTAGCTACTATGTTGCCCGCGGCCTCCAGGCGCCTAAGATCCTCGCGGACGCCACGAAAAGATCGCAAGACCTCGACCTGGGTTACGGTGTCCAGGGTCCGTCCCTCGTAGGCCATGAAGTCCACGCACGTGAGCGGTTCGAGGCGGCCACCGAAGCGCGACTTGGTGCGCCGGATGCCTTTGGCGATCGCCGAGACGAGGCCGGCATCCTGCGTGTAGAGGTCCATGATGCGGTCGGCCTCACCGTAGCGGATGGAACGTAAGACTATACCCTTACTCTTGTAGACCGCCACCCTCGGCCTCCCTTATGATCCCTACGCTGCTGCTTGCGCCGAGCCTGGACGCCCCGGCGTTGAAGAGGCCCAAAGCCTCCTCTAGGGTCCGTATCCCGCCCGAGGCTTTCACAGCAAGCCCCTCGGGCGCCTCCTCTCTCAAGAGGGCGACGTCCTCGGTGGTGGCGCCAGTGGGTCCGAATCCCGTCGAGGTCTTCACGAAGTCCGCTCCGCTGGCGGCCACGATCCGCACCGCCAGCCGCTTCATCTTGTCCGAGAGGTACCCCGTCTCGACGATGACCTTGAAGACGGCATCGTTCGTGCCGTTGTTCATCGCGGCGGCGCCGATCTCGCCGTTGAGTCTCGCCAGCTCCTCGGCTACATAGGCAAATTCGCCCGAGAGGAACTTGGAGATGTTCATGACCGCGTCGAGCTCGGAGGCCCCGCCCTGGATGGCCTCGTGAACAGCCACCGCTTTCGCCGGCGTCTCGTCGGCTCCGAACGGGAACGAGACAACCGTGGCGACCTTGACGTCCGTCCCCCGCAGCTCGCGGGCCGCGAGCCTGACGTGGCACGGGAGCACGCAAACGGCAGCGAAGTGATAATGAGCCGCCTCCCGACAATGATTGCGGACGTCTCCTTCCGTGGCGTCTGGCTTGAGGAGGGTGTGATCCAGCGTCTTAGCAAACTCCCGCACCCTCATAGCCACGGGCATCCTCCTCGACTAACGCTCCACAAACAACGAAAGAATTATAACCCCAACCGCTCCAGAAACCGCGGGTCGTTGCGCCAGCCGGGCGTAACCTTCACTTTCAGGTCGAGGTAGATTCGGGTGCCGAGGAGGCGTTCCACGTCGCGGCGGGCTTCGGTGCCTATCTGCTTGATTGTCCTGCCGCCTTTGCCTAGCACGATCATACGCTGCGACGACCTTTCAACGTGGATAATGGCGTAGACGACGGTAACGTTGTCCTTGCGCTCGACCTCGTCTATCTCCACGGCGATCGCGTGCGGCACTTCCTCCCGCAACGCCACGAGCGCCTTCTCCCTTATGTACTCGGCCAGGATCAGTGACTCTGGGTAGTCGGTCACCGTTCCTTCCGGGAAGTAGTGGGGGCCGGGTGGCAACAGCCCGAACACCGCCTCCGTCAGGGGCTCGACGTTCATCCCCTCCGTGGCGCTCAAGGGGAATATCTCCTCGTAGCTGCCAAGCCCGGAGACCTCTTCCACCAACGGAAGAACCTCCAAACGGTCCCGCAGCAAGTCCACCTTGTTCACGCAAGCGATGGCCGGGGTGCCGGACTCGGCGACGAGCCGGGCCACGTAGCGGTCGCCCGTCCCCAAGTCCCCTCGTGCCTGCGACGCGTCGAAGAGGAGGAGGACTACATCCGACTCGGAGAGGCTATCGAGGACCTGCCTTTGCATGCGACCGCGCAAAGTGTCGCGGGGTTTCTGTGAGCCCGGCGTGTCCACGAAGACCGCCTGGTAGCCCGGGCCATTGCGGACCCCGCGGATGGGGACACGTGTCGTCTGGGGCCTGGGCGAAGTGATGGAGACCTTCGCTCCTACGAGCCGGTTGACCAGCGTGGACTTGCCCACGTTCGGACGCCCGAGGACCGCGACGAAGCCACTCTTAAAGCCATTTACGGGTTCTTCCATCACAAGCTCTCCGGACCAAAGGCATGCGGGAGCAACGCGTCGAACGGGTAGCGCACGGGGGCACCGGAGGACTCGAGCATGACGACCTCTTCGCAGCCGAACTCGCGCAAGACCTGTCGGCACGCACCGCACGGGAAGCAGGGCGCGGCGTCGGGACTCACGACGGCGGCGAGCCGTATCTTGCGGTTCTCGGGTACGGAGTCGGTGACCATACTGAAGACGGCATTGCGCTCGGCGCAGACCGCAAGCCCGTAGGAAGCGTTCTCGACGTTGCAGCCGGTGTGCACGACACCGCCTTCCGTCAAAACCGCGGCTCCTACACGGAAGCTGCTGTATGGCGCGTAGGCCTTCTCCGAAGCCGTGCGGGCGGCTTCGATGACGTGTGAAAGATCCATACCGGTTGATTCTATAAGACTTAGTGCTCTAGAGGAGTTGGAAGACGGCGATGGAGAGGAGAGTGCCTATGACCGCGCCGGCTACGACCTGATAGACGTTGTGGATGCCGGACTCGACGCGACTCTGGCAGACGAGCAAGGCCATGAGCAGAGTGATCAGGGAGACCAGCCCAGCGAATCGCCCCTCCGCCGCGATGAAGCTCGCTGCCACCCACCCCCCGAACGCGACCGCCGCGTGCCCGGAGGGTATCCCACCCAGGAACGAGTTTGGCGCACGGGTGAGCGCCTTTACGAGGAGCACGGCGATGGCTACGAGCATGAGCGCGACGAGCGTCAGGTGTCCGGGCCAGCGCCGGAGGCTCTCCAGTGTCTCCATCGAGAAGGGACCAAGGTTGTCGTCCAGAATCAGGTACCCTACAGCTAGGGCCGCCACGGTCGTTATGAGCACGGCCCCCGCTGAGACATCTTTAGCAAGCTTGGCCAAAGGGTGGTACTTGCGGGTCATGAGGTCTATGGCGAACTCCAAAGCCGTGTTGAGCATCTCAGTAACGAATACGGCCATGATCACAAGCACGAGTATGGCTAGCTCGAGCTTGCTCACGCTCACGAGCAGACTCAACACCAGAATGGCCACCGCCGCCACGACGTGAAAGCGCATGTTGCGCTGGGTGCGCACCGCGTAGATCAAACCGCGGTAAGCGTGGTTAAAGGAGCGTGCCACCCCCTGCTGCCCCTTCGCGGGCTTCGCCGCCCGCCCTTTACCCCTCCCGAGCACCAACCCCCCTCAACACGTCCTCCTGCACCACCGCCATCTCGCTCGCCTCGAAATCTTCCCCGTGGTCCATCCCCGACAGGTGCAGCGCCCCGTGCACCACCAACTCCTCTACCTTGGCTCGCTTCAAAGCCACGTACTCGGGCGCCACCACGATCTCGCCGACCATCTCCCCGTAAGGGCCGTCTATCCCGAAGCTCAACACGTCGGTCGGGGAGTCTACGTCCCTGTACTTGAGGTTCAGGTCCTGAATGACGGGCAGAGGCACGAGGGCCATCGAAACCTCGCCCATGCGGTCGACGTCGAGCCCCCTGGCGTAGAAGGCCGCGGTGCAAAGCTCGGTCGCCCGCTCGGGGGGGAGCCCACCGTACTCGGCTTCGTCCAAGACGGCAACGGAGAAGGGCATGGACTGCTCTAGGGGGTCGTCGGGTTTCTTGTGGGTATGGTCTGTGCGGCGGGGGCTTCAGGGTACTCGATGCGGGGACCGATGAAGCCTATGAGGGCCTCGCGAATGGCCTCGCCGGTCTCGTGGATCTCGCGCATCGTCAGCGCGCACTGGTCAAACTGGCCGTCCTCGAGCTTGGTCCGGATAGTGCCAGCGACGATATCTTCGATGCGTTTCGGGGTCGGCTTTTCGAGCGACTTCACGGTCGCCTCGACGGAGTCGGCGAGCATCAAGATCCCAACCTCCTTGCTCTTCGGGCAGGGGCCGGAGTAGCGGAAGTCCGACTCGTTGACGTTCGTGCCGGTCTCGACGGCTTCCGCGAGGGCCTTGCGGTAGAAGTACTCGATGCGGGTCGTTCCGTGGTGTTCGGCGATCATGTCGAGGACCTCCATGGGCAGGTTCCACTCACGCCCGAGCTCGACGCCGTCCTTGACGTGGCGCTTGATGATGCGGACGGAGAGGGCGGGGGTGAGAGTCGCGTGCGGGTTCATCTGCGAGATCTGGTTCTCTATGAAATAGCCGGGGTGATAGAGCTTGCCGATGTCGTGGTAGTAGGCCCCGACGCGGGCGAGCAGAGGGTTAGCCCCGATTCGCTCGGCGGCGTTCTCGGCGAGGTTGCCGACCTGCATCGAGTGGGAGAAGGTTCCCGGCGCCCCGCGAAGGAGCTTCTGCAAGAGGGGATTGCCGGGGTCGGAGAGCTCAAGGAGCTTCATCGGCGTCAGGATGTTGAAGGCGTTCTCCAAGAGCGGGAGGAGCACCATCGCAAGCATCAGGCTGAGCAGACCGTTCACGAGCCCGAGCCCGCCCCGTTCTGCGGCCGTCTGGAGGTTGCTACCCCCGATTAGGGCGAACGCGAAGGTCACTATCGCCGAGACGAGTGCTATGAGCAGCCCGGCGCGCAAGAGCGCCGTACGGGGCCCCACGCGTAAGACCGTGTAGATCGCGAACCCCGAAGTGATCAGCAACGCCGCGGTCAGGAAGAAATCACTGTCGGCGATGATGCCGACGTTCACGCCGGCGATAACGACCATGACGAACATCAGGCGCGGGCCCAGGAGGATGGTGCCCAGGATGCTCAAGCCTGCGAGCGGGATGAGGTAAGGGGGCAGATTGAGAAGTACGAAGGCCCTCGCCAGTGCGGTGAAGAGTATCAAGAGGGAGGCGGCGAGCAGGATGCGGATGAGGGCGTTCCTGCGCAGAATCTTGCTCCCAAAACGTTCAAGGAAGTACCAGGCGATCCACATCTCGGTCGCGACCACGATCCCCACCCCCAAAAGCCCCGTCCAGGGGTTCGGGCTGTTCGAGATGAAGGGGCGGACGACGTCCACACCAATCAAGAGCGTCAGCGAGAGCCAGACGGTGAGGAGCATCGTCGCGTACAAACGCATCCGAGGAAGCCCCTCGAGCCAGACCCTGAACCTCTCCATCCGCGTCCGCGGCCGGTGGAATTCCTCTGTCCTCCTGCCGGGCGAAACGGCAGCGGAGGCTACGGTCGTAGGCTGGTCCGGGAGTCCGTTTTCTTCGCTCATTTGTTCATCGGTTTCGCCTTACGCCCCGGCTTCCGCTGGATCGTTAGCGTGCTCGTAAGCGTCCACAATGCGCATCACGAGGTCGCTGCGGACGATGTCGTCGCGCCTCAGGCGCACGAAAGAGACTCCCTCGACGCCAGTGAGCTTCTTCCGGGCGTCCTCGAGGCCGCTCGTCTTTCCCCTAGGCAGGTCCGCCTGGGTGGCGTCCCCCGTAACTACCATCTTGGAGCCGAAACCGAGGCGCGTGAGGAACATCTTCATCTGCTGTGGGGTCGTGTTCTGCGCCTCGTCGAGGATGACGAACGCGTCGTTCAAGGTCCGGCCTCTCATGAACGCCAAAGGTGCGATCTCGATTATACCTCGCTCCAGGTGCGCCTGGAACTTAGCCGGGTCGATCATCTCGTACAGGGCGTCGTAGAGCGGCCTGAAGTACGGGTCGACCTTCGCCATCACGTCCCCCGGAAGGAACCCCAATGACTCCCCCGCCTCGACCGCCGGCCTGGTCAGGATGATCCTGGTAACGTCACCGCGGTTCAGGGCATCGACCGCTAAAGCCACGGCGAGGTAGGTCTTCCCGGTCCCCGCCGGTCCAATACCGAAGACGACTTGATTGTTCCGGATGCCGTCCGTGTAGGCCTTCTGGTTGCGGGTCTTGGGCGAGACGCGGCGACCCCGATGCGTGAGGATCACGTCCCCCAAGACCTCCTTTCCGTCCCCTCTGGCGCCCATCCTGTACAGGCGCTCGGCCGTCTCGGGACTAAGGTGGTTGCCCTCCTCCGCGAGCTCGACGAGGCCGTCGAAGACCGCCCCGGCCCTCTCGACCTGCGGCCCGTCCCCGCGCAAGACGATCTCGTTCCCGCGCACGATGACCTCGCACCCGACCAAGTCCTCGACGCGCCTCAAGACCGCGTCCCGGTCCCCGAAGACCTCTAGCATGTGCCCCGGCGGCACCACCAGCTTGGCCTCTACTTGACTCCCAGTCGTAATGTTCGTCTTCCCTCCTTAATCTCCTACTACACGCTCAATTCTAACCCTGCAGCCGCTCGCGCACGAGCTGGGCGAGCCTCCTCCCGTCCGCCCGGTTCCCAGCGCGAGCGGTCGTCCGGCCCATCACGGCCCCCATATCCTTCATGCTCGTGGCGCCCACTTCGTTTATCGCCTCTTCGACGATCCTGGTCATCTCACTGTTGGATAGCGGGGCTGGGAGGTAGCGGCGCACAATCTCGGCCTCGGCGTCTTCGGCCTGGGCTTGCTCTTCGCGGCCCGCCATGCGGAACGCCTCGGCCGACTCTTCGCGCTGCTTGAGCTGGCGCCTCAGGATCGTCACCTCTTCGTCCTCGTTGAGGGGCCTACCCTCCTCGATCTCGGCGTTCTTAAGCGCAGCGGAGAGCATCCTCAAGGCCTCGACGCGTGGCCTGTCGCGGCCCTTCATGGCCCCCTTCGTGTCGCGGGCTATGTCGTCCCGCACGCTCACGGCATCCCCAGCCTCTTGCCGCCCATCACGTGCGCGTGCAGGTGGAAGACCTCCTGCCCGGCGTCGGGGCCGTCGTTGATCCTGAACGCGTACCCCGACTCGGCGACGCCTGTCTTCTCCGCTACCCTTTGCGCCACCTCGAAGAGGCGCTTCGCCACGGCGTCGGAGAGCCTCCCCACCTCCGCCAGGGAAGAGACGTGCTCCTTCGGGACGACGAGCACGTGCACCGGCGCCTTCTGGCTTATGTCCTTGAAGGCCAGCACCCCCTCCTCGTCGTGCACCACCTCCGACTCGATCTCCCCACGCACTATCTTACAGAACATGCAGTCGTTCTCGCTCATCTTCTCCTCTCGACGCTCCCAGATTCGCTTCTTGCGCGCTCCAGAACGGCGCAGGCCCGTGCCACCGCCACCACCCCCGCCGTCTCGCTCCGCAGCCGATGCGATCCGAGCGACGCCGAAGAGAGGCCAGCCTCCATGGCCTCCACCAGCTCTCCCTCGCTCCAGCCTCCCTCCGGCCCCACGAACAATTCAACCGCAGGCCCCAGCATGACGTCCTCCAAAGGCGGCAGGTCCGGCCCGTTGTGCAAGAGCACCCCGGTCTCTCTCACCTCGCGCACCACCTCCGAGAAATGGACCGGCTCTGTTACCTCGGATATGCGCAGCCGTAAGGACTGACGGGCCGCGGCCTCGGCTACCCGGCACCAGCGCCGTACCTTCCCGTCTCCTTCCGAGAGCCTGACCACGCCCCGCTCCGTAACGAGAGGCACGATGCGCGCTACCCCGATCTCGGTCGTCTTCTCTACTACGAGGTCCATGTGCCGACCCTTGGGCACCGCCTGGTACAGGGTTACCTCGCCTTCCCCGCCTTCGGGGGTGGGCCGCTCCACTAGCAAAGTGGCCTCCCCCTTCCTGGCGAGCTCGGCGACGAAGAGCCTTCCTACCCCGTCGACGACCTCGATCCTGTCCCCCGTACGCCCCCGCAAGACCCTGTAGACGTGGTGTCCCTCCTCTTCGGAGAGGCGCAAAGTTTCGCCGACTTCGAGATGCTCAGGAGAGAAGACGCGCGTGATCTCCGCCAAAAACAGCTACCCTACCGGAAGATGTTCCTCAGACGGTCGAAGAAGGAATCGCCACCGCCATTGCCGTACGTCTCCTCGCCACTGGCCGCCTCGAAGCGCTCGAGCAGCTCACGCTGCTCAGCGTTGAGCCGGGTCGGCACCATCACGTCCACGACCACCTTGAGGTCACCGCGTCCCCGACGCCTCAAACGAGGCATCCCCTCGCCTGCCAACGTCTTCGTCGTCCCCGGTTGCGTCCCAGGCTCTATACGCACCTCAGCAATCCCCTCTAGCGTCGGCACCTCGGCCTCCGTTCCCAGAGCCGCCTCGATGAAGTTGACCCTCACCCGGTGGATGAGATCTTCCCCGTCCCGCATGAGCTCCGGGTCCTCCGTAACCCTCACCTTCACGTACAGATCGCCCGGAGGCGCGCCTCTCTCCCCGGCATGCCCCGCCCCCGGAACCCGAAGGCTCATCCCATCCTCGATACCGTCCGGAACCCGCACCCGCCGTGTCACCACCTCCGGGATCCGGCCGCTCCCCCGACAATTCTCGCATTCGACTATCACGGTACTGCCACTCCCCCTGCACGCCGGACACGTCTGCGTGCTGACCATCTGCCCGAGCAAACTCTCCCGCACTATCCTTACCGCACCAGCTCCCCCACAGGTGTCACACCGGCGCACCTCCGTCCCTCCCACGCCATCGCAGACGGAGCACTCCCCGACTACCTGAACATTTACTTCACGTTCCGTCCCGAACGCCGCCTCCCGCAGCGTAACCTCTACTT
>JALZEL010000191.1 GCA_030862075.1 Actinomycetota bacterium
CTCTATCTCCTTTGCCTTAAGCCGGAGGGGGCACCATTCCTCCGGCGGCCTCTATTCACCGAGTTGCCGACAAAGCTTGTTCTCGGAAACTCTTATTCAGCCTCTCTGATGCATATGTGTTAGGACCGGGGCAAAGGGTAGATTCCTTGCCCCAGAAGAGACTTCGGCCAGACATCTTGCTACACGCTTGGATAGATATTCACTCCTAGAGCCCTAAGCCGCCTGCTCCGCTTCAGCAGCATAGGCAGGGTAACTGGTCGCCGACAATGAGTGTTGTCGGCGATTCTAATCCTCCCCTTTGCAGGGCTTTGAGGCGGACGAGTTTTTGAACGCGAAGCAAAAGAGAGATGGGTCGATTACCGTCACACACTGACAAAATAGACGAGCATGTCCACACTCTGACAGTGAGCTAAACTCGTCGCCGAACTTGCGTTCCAGGTAGCGTTCCTCGCGCTCGATCACGCCACGCTGTATCACGAATAGCGTCGCTGGTAGAAAGAGGATGGCCCAGAACGTGTTCGCGAGGCTGGCTATCCCCGCGTAGATCATGGCCATCGAGAGGTAACCGGGGTTGCGGGTGTGGCGGTATGGCCCGTTCGTGACCAAACCCGACACCGGCTCCCCGGGATCTACCGGCGTACCGGCGTGCCTGAAGGCGCGGAAGAACCAGCTCCCAAGCAGTAACCCGCCGCCGAGGAGCGGCCACCCGAGGATACGTGCTACCCCGTGTGGCAAGAAGGGAACCGGGAACTTCCTGTTGAGCAGCAAGCCCAGAACCAGAGTTCCCAGGTAGATCAGGGGCGGAGGCGCGACGACCCCCGCGTTGTCTCGTTCTCCGTTGCTCACGGTTTCTCATCCTCCTTCCCAGGAGAGGATTGACCGCATTCTATCGCTTTGCGTTACGGAGCAAGAGGTTTCCGAGCTGATGGCGACTCACCGGGGGCAGAAGATCACGAGCGCTTTGCCGCTCCCGTTTACCTGTAGCCAGGGGTTGGAATAGAATCGGTATCTTAAATGAACTGAAATTATTCATAGGAAGGGGCTTAGAGCATGGAGGCGATACCCAGCGCGAGCTACAGCTTGACTTTGAGGGTGGAATTGCCACATCGAGCGGGTTCGTTGGGTAAGATCCTGACGGCCATAGGCGAGGCGGAGGGCCTGATCGGGGCGGTGGACATCGTCCGGATGGGTCAGGAGAAGAGCACCCGCGACATCACGGTCAGCGCCCGCGACTCCGAGCACGGGCAAAAGATAGTCGAGGCCGTCGAGGAGCTGCCGGAGACGCAAGTGCTCAACGTCTCCGACCGCACGTTCCTGATGCACCTCGGGGGCAAGATCGAGGTCCGCTCGAAGATGCACATCCGCACCCGCGACGACCTTTCGATGGCCTACACCCCGGGCGTCGGCAGGGTATGCCGCGCCATTGCCGACGAACCCGAGCGGGCCTTCAACCTCACCATCAAGCGCAACACCGTCGCGGTCGTCACCGACGGGACCGCCGTGCTGGGCCTCGGGGACATAGGACCTCGAGCGGCGATGCCGGTGATGGAGGGCAAGGCGATGCTCTTCAAGGAGTTCGGGGGCGTGGACGCGTTCCCCATCTGCCTCGACACCAAGGACACGGACGAGATCGTGGAGACCGTAAAGCGGATAGCCCCGGCGTTCGGCGGGATAAACCTCGAGGACATCTCCGCCCCGAGGTGCTTCGAGATCGAGGAGAGGCTCAAGGAGGAGCTCGAGATACCCGTTTTCCACGACGACCAGCACGCCACGGCGGTCGTGGTCCTAGCGGCGCTCATCAACTCCTTGAAGATCGTTGGCAAGGAGATGAAGGACCTCAAGGTGGTCGTTAACGGGGTCGGCGCCTCGGGAGTGGCGTGCGCCAAGATATTGATGTCTGCTGGTGTGAAGAACATCATGGGCTGCGACTCGAAGGGCATCGTCCACGAGGGGCGAGAGGACCTTAACGCCTCGAAGAGGTGGTACGCCGAGCACACGAACCCAGAGGGCCGCACCGGCGAGCTCGACGAGGCCGTCAAAGGTACGGACCTTTTCCTGGGGCTATCCGTGCCGGAGGTTCTGACGGTGGATCACCTCGACTCGATGGCCGAAGATCCCATAGTCTTCGCGTTAGCCAACCCTGAGCCCGAGATAAGACCGGAACTTGCGATGGGCCACGCCCGTATCATCGCCACGGGCCGCAGCGACTACCCGAACCAGATCAACAACGTCCTCTGCTTCCCGGGCATCTTCCGCGGCGCTTTGGACGTGAGGGCACGCGAGATCAGCGAGGAGATGAAGCTTGCGGCCGCCCGCGCGATAGCCGAGGTGATCCCCGAGGAGAACCTCTCGGAGGACTATGTTATACCTTCCGTCTTCAACGAGCGCGTCGCCCCCGCCGTCGCCGAGACGGTCTCCGAGGCGGGCAAGGAGAGCGGGATGGCCCGCCGCATAAGCCAGCAGGAGCAGGAGATGGGCACCGCGCCGTTGGGCTTTTAGCTCCTGGATAAAACCCGCGCGGCATAGAAATATGCTCGTGGGAGAGCTCCGACAGATCTTCGAGAACACAACCCGGTCCTCCACTCGCTGCAACGAGCGGCAATTCGACGTACTTTGTTACTGTGGCGGAACAGTGTTGCTTATTCCTCGTGCAGGATCTCGCCGCGAGAGAGGCGGCGTGCGATGTCGTAGGTCTGTCCTTGAGAGCGCATCGTAGGAGAATGGGCGGCCAAGTAACGCGCGGCCGCGATGAGCACGTGCGTACCAGCGGGGGTACTCCCCAAGCGGGCGTGCTGAGAAAACGCGGCTTCGACGGCTTGTATGGTGTGGAAGTTGCGGTCCTCCCTAAGAAGCAGACCGCCCATCAGGGCGAGCAGCCGGTGGGCATCCCCGCCACCGTGGAGGTAGCGGGCCACCAACTCGCCAACCGCATCCACCTGCTGCCGTTTGTCGAGCAGCGCCGGCAGTTCGACCAGCAGCTCTTCTGTCGCCACTTCCGAGCCGTCGGGCTCGGGCAGGCGCGCGGGCGGGACATTGAGGAAGCGGTCCAGGTGGATGCTCATCGCCGCGTCGAAAACCCCCCGCAGTAACTCCGGAGAGGGACTTCGCCGCAGCCCCTGGTGTACAGCGTTCGCGAAGGTGAAGGTGTGTAGCGCAGTGTCCCAGTCGCCGAATTCGTTTGTTGTGGGGAACCGAGCGATGCGCAACACCGCGGCGTACGCCACCGCCCCGGCCAGTTCTTCTTCGGTGGCACCTTCCCGCAGCGCCGCGAGCAGCACCTCGGCGATGGCTCCCCCATCCTCGCCCAGCAGCACGGCGGCGAGTTCCTCACGGCCCTCCCACCTTCCGCGCTGGTCCCGACCCTTCTCCAGCGCGTTCGGCAACTCATCGAAGGCGTCTTCAAGGATCTCCACCAAGTCCACGGGGTTGCGCCAGGAGTTCGACTCTTCCATCCGGCTAGCGCCTGTGTATCCCTCGGACAGGCTAGAGAGGACCGGCTCCGCATGCGACCATCCGGCGACGTCGAGCGCTTCTAAGGCCTTGTTGGTGAAGTCCAATACGTGCCCGACATCGAGGTAGCGATGGTCTGTGGCGGCGGCGAAGAGCATGTCTGCCATCTGGACGTGATCGGCCCCGGCGCACACCGCCGAGACGATGCAGCGCTCGGCACCTTCGGCATCGCGCACCTCCACGAACCGGCGAAACCAGAGCTTGAGCGTGGCCAAGTCCGCCGTTCCGGTCTGCAGCGGACGGACAACAAATCGCGGCGGCTCTCCGGCAGAGTCGCACGAGACGGCCGAAAGACCATGGTAAAGCGCACGCGGGCGGTCTTCGGGGGCGAGGTGAGGTAGGAGGTTCATCATGCAAGTATGGATGGTCAGCCCTTGGCCCCACCCCGCTCTCCGGTAGCGGGCACCGAAGTCGACTCCGGCGTGGAACGGCTCGGCGGGATCTTCACCGCCACCCAGCAACCCGAGAACCGACTTGGCCACAACCAGCGAGATGTTGCGCTCCAGCCCGTCCTGTAGGCGTTGGCGCTGGTGGGCGAGCTGGTTCTCTCGCGGCGCCAGGTCCACCCACACCTCGCCGTCCCTGATCTTCACTGGGAAGATGCGCGCTTCATCGGCGAACTGGTCGAAGGTCCCGCCGCTCTTAAGATCGAAGCGGGCGTGGTGCCAGTGGCAGGTCAAGATGCCGTCGCGTACGCTGCCCCGGTGCAGGGGGAACCCCATGTGGGGGCAGCGATTGTCCACAGCGTGTACCAGGCCGTCGTGGAAGAAGAGCGCAAGCGAGTGACCGGCGACCCGGACTGACATCCGACCAGCAGCGCGCACATCATCCAATCGAGCGGCTCGCACGAAGTTAGCTGACTGTGTCTCCAATCCTGTAACCCCTTGTCCGCCTATACGATCACTCTAGGACATGGCTCGCGCGGAGTCCAGATTACTTCTTTGGTGTTGGCTCGGCAATCGGGTGCGATAGAGAAAAACAAGAACCTCTTAGGGGCCCTGCGAAGCGTCGACACGCCCCTGATATATGCGCAATAGCCCCGACTCCTCTGCCGATCCCGAGCCATGGTGCTTTAGTGCCGCCTGAAACGTCTTTGTAGCCGCGAAGCGAGTCCTCGACGACCCGGAGGACTAACGAGCGGGACAAGCGCTCAAACGGGCTTGTTCATAGTCAGGCTGGGCTTAGCTCGTATATGGGACTGGGAGGTCATAACTCCTGCCTCCTCCCCCGCTCCCGTGTCGGAGTCGACGTATGAGCGCGTAATAGTTCTAGACCAGCGCCACCTCGACCTCCGGCTCCTCTCCCAGCATGGCGGAGAAGCGGGCTTTTGGGGCGTTGTCAGTTTGTACTACCCTCGGGGAAATACGTGCCGCCTACGCTTCATCCTAGATTGCGCAACTTTATGCAGCGCTCCTACATTGTGTAGTCACGGGATCTGATCTCATGGTCACTGATACAGCCCCCAAGGGCGGCTATGCCCCGACCCTATTCACCCATGTCGAATAGGAACTATCCGGGAATCCAACTACTACTTCCAGGCACTTCGGTGAATAAGGGCTTAGGAGGAAGGCGGCTGACGCAGGTGCGGCGGCGTCTCGGTCCTCAGGTACTCCAGCTCCTCCGGCGTAGAGGTTCGCCCCAGAATCTCGTTGCGGTGCGGGTGACGTCCGAAGCGGGCTATGACGTCGCGCGCTGCCCTGGCTTGAGAGATCCCAAACTCGGCCATCGCCCTCAGGTGGGGAGGTGTGTTGGCCGCTTCCTCCTCAGCGTGGCGGACGCCACGTTCGTGGAGGGCGAGGTCCTCGGAGTGGCCCAGCGGGAGCCAGAAGAAATTTCGCTCCACGGGCGTCAACTCGCGGTCCATCCCCAAGTCGATGCCTTCGAGGGCTAGCTTGAGGGCCTTCTCATCCTGTGAGTAGGAGAGGGGTGAGCCCCGGTAGATGTTGCGGGAGAACTGGTCTAAGAC
>JALZEL010000200.1 GCA_030862075.1 Actinomycetota bacterium
TTTCGTACCCTGCTCTTCGAAACAAGCGGATCACCGGTATCGAGTAGATCCAGGACAGAGTAAAACTGACCAAAACCTGCTTGCCTCCCCAGACGGCACAGGTCCGCGTAGGAATACCAGTGCACGGCGGGGCGCAAGCTGTAGTTCGCCAAACTCGGATCGTAGTGTAAGTGGTGAAACACGAAACTTTCTTTTACGACATCCGGTAACCAGTTGAAGAATCTGACATTGTACTCTGCATTCTCGCCTTTTAGTGAGATCCGGTACCGGTTGGTCGTCTCGATAAAGGCAATTCCGCCGGCACCTAGAACGCGAAAAATTTCGGCGAGGCTTTTCGTAGGAGAATCTACGTGTTCGAGGACGCTCTCGCAAATAACCAAATCCTGTGAATAGCTTGGCAAGGGTATCTCTTCGGCAGACCCCTCCAGTATTCTGTCCGGTGAGCCAAGGTACTCCCTGGCCGAACGAACGAATGAGGCGACCGGCTCGACGCCGACCGCGTTGTAGTTTTTCTGAGTCAAGGCCTTAATCCGTAGCGGCCTCGGGCCACAGCCCAGAACCAGCACGTTCCTGAGCTCGCCAAGATCCACTAATCGGTCGAGCCACTCTAACAACATCTCAACCGATATATCACCGTCGGGGCCTTCGTTTCCTTTCTCGTCCAGCGTGGATGAATACTTTCTTTCGAAGGCCAAGTCGTCTAATCCCGGGTATCCTTGTGCCAGTTTTCTGTTCTTATACAACTCATCCATTTCGTGCCTCCCTCTCATCTTCTCATTGAGAGCATGCAGAGCCCCACAAGATGCGTCAATCCCGGAGGACGGTGCCAGACCACCGTGAATCATGCGCGAGGCTTCTTCCCGATCGCCCCCAAACTACCGTTAAGATGGCTGCCACCGCTAAGGCGGACAGTACGGCGAGCGCGATCCTCCGAGCGGAAGACGACGACTGTTGCACCCCGGATTCGTTCGCAACTTCTATGGAGACCGCTTCGGGCGCACGCCGGGGCAGTTCGCTCTGCGCTTGTTCCTGATCATTATGGAAACCGTTATACAGTATAGTTTCTACCGTCAGAAGTAACCACGACGGGCCGGGGACCAGCAACGAGGTCGCGAACCCGAGAAGCGGTCCTGGCCGCCGGTACGCTGGCGAGGTCCCGCATTGTTGCAATGATAGCCACCGTCATGGTAGCTTCTCCCCATGTACCGAAGGCGGGACACTGCCCGCGCCGTTCTGGCGGATTACCCGGTCCAGGGCCCGGGCTTCCGGCAACCTCCATCAGGCTACGGATCCGCCTCGCAAGCCCGGACGGTGGACGATCTCCTCAAGGAAAGGCGCGATTTCATTTGAGCGTTCAAACCGCAGTCCTTCGGCAGGGAGTAGTAAGGCGGTACCGCTCCTGGCTTCCGGAGCTACCGGAAGGGGCGATCACCACTTTAGGAGAGGGCGAGACGCCCCTGATCGAGGCCCCACGCCTCTCGGAGCGCATCGGGGCTCGACTCTACCTGAAGTTCGAAGGAATGAACCCGAGCGCCTCTTTTAAGGACCGCGGCATGACCGTGGCCCTGAGCCGGGCCGTGGCCGAAGGAAGCCGCGCCTGCGTCTGCGCCTCGACGGGGAACACCGCCGCCTCGGCGTCAGCCTACTCTGCGAGGGCCGGCATAAGCTGCTTCGTCGTGGTGCCGGCGGGCAAGATAGCCTTAGGCAAAGCCGTCCAGGTCCTCGCCCACGGGGCGAAGATAGTCCAGATCGAGGGCAACTTCGACGCGGCCTTGAAACTTTCCCGTAAAGCGGCCGAAGAGCTCGGCGGCGTCACCTTAGTGAACTCCGTAAACCCCAACCGCATCGAGGGTCAGAAGACGGCCTCCTTCGAAGTGTGCGAAGCTTTGGGTCGTCCGCCGGACGCTTTGTCGCTCCCTGTCGGCAACGCGGGCAACATCACCGCCTACTGGAAGGGCTTTGTGGAATGGAAGGAGGCAGGCCTCGCCGACGCCGTCCCAAAGATGCTCGGCTTCCAGGCAGAAGGGGCCTCCCCTCTCGTCGCCGGTCACGACTTCGAGAGCCCGGAGACGGTGGCGAGTGCGATCCGGATCGGGGCGCCTGCGAGCAAGGAGGGTGCCCTCTCCGCCATGCGCGAGTCCGGCGGCCTCATAGAGAGCGTCACCGACAAGGAGATACTTGACGCGCAAAGTTTGCTCGCCCGCGAGGAAGGCGTCTTCTGCGAGCCGGCCTCCGCCGCCGGGATCGCTGGTCTCCTGAAGCTCGCCCGCGAGGGCCGGGTTCCCGAGCGCGTCGTGGTGAGCGTCCTCACCGGGCATGGTCTGAAGGATCCGGACGTGATCCTCTCGCGCACCATGCTCCCCGATCCGATCCCGGCCACCTTTGAGGCGCTCGCCGGGGTTATAGAGAAGAACACGCCATGATCTCCGTCCGTGTCCCGGCCACCTCGGCGAACCTGGGCCCGGGATACGACGCGGTAGGCCTCGCGCTGTCTCTGTCTATGCGGATAAGCCTGGATCGCGCTCCCTATCCTATCGTCGAGGTCTACGGCACCGGAACGGACCTCATCCCCCACGGTCCCGATCATCCCGCCTACCGCGCCGCCCAGTTCGTCGCCGAACTCGCCGGCGAGTCCGACGCAGACTTCCACCTCGTCCAGGAGAACACCATCCCCCCTGCTCGAGGCCTCGGGGGAAGCGCGGCCGCCCTGGTGGGCGGGGCCGTCGCCGCCAACGATCTCCTCGGGCGCTCCATGGCCGCCCCCGACCTTTTGAACCTGGTGTGCGAGCTCGACGGCCA
>JALZEL010000221.1 GCA_030862075.1 Actinomycetota bacterium
GCGCGTTGCATGGACTGCGGGGTGCCTTTCTGCAACGTCGGCTGTCCTTTGGGGAACCTCATCCCGGACTGGAACGACCTGGTCTACAGGGATCACTGGCGGGAGGCGATAGATCGGCTGCACGCGACCAACAACTTTCCGGAGTTCACGGGGATGCTGTGCCCCGCACCATGCGAGCCGGCGTGCGTGCTCACGATCAACGATGACCCCGTCACCATCAAAGAGATAGAGCTCTCGATCATCAACCGCGCCTTCGACGAGGGCTGGGTGGCCCCCAAGCCCCCGCCGCCGGAGAAGAGGACCGGCAAGAAGGTCGCGGTCGTGGGGTCGGGTCCCGCCGGCCTCGCGGCGGCCCAGCAGCTCAATTGGGCCGGGCACTCCGTAACCGTCTTCGAGAAGGACGACAGGATCGGGGGCCTCCTCATGTACGGCATCCCGGACTACAAGATCGAGAAGTGGATCGTCGACCGGCGCGTGGACCTCATGAGGGAGGAGGGCATCGAGTTCCGCACAAACTCCTACGTCGGCTTCGACCCTACCACAAAGGAGCTAAAGCGCGACTACGACGCCATAATCCTTGGCGTGGGCGCCCTGCAGGGGCGCGACATGGACGTGACGGGCCGCGACCTTAACGGCATCCACCTGGCGATGGAGTACCTCGTGCAGCAGAACCGCCGGGTGGCGGGGCTCCCGATCCACGCGCGACCTGAGATCTCGGCGAAGGACAAGAACGTTGTAATCCTCGGCGGTGGCGATACGAGCGCCGACTGCCTCGGAAACTCCCACCGCGAGGGCGCCGCCTCGGTGAAGGTCCTCACCCACGGCCCCCAGCCACCGGAGACCCCGGACAGGCTCACTTGGCCCGACTGGCCGCTCGTGCTCCAGACCTACCCGGTCCACGAGGAGGGCGGCGAGCGCGGCTGGAGCGTCGGCGTCACGGGCTTCTCCGGATCGAACGGCCACATAGAGAAGATGCACTGCGTCGAGACCGAGCGCACGCCCGACGGCAAGACCATCCACAAGGAAGGCACGGAGTTCGAGATCGAGACGGACCTCGTCCTTCTTGCCATCGGCTTTACGGGGCCGGTGCGCGACAAGTTCCTGGAGGATCTGAACCTAGGCTACACCGAGAGGGGCAATGTCCCGGCCAACGGTGACGACGATTTCGGTACGAGCGAGCCGGGCATCTTCGTCGCCGGCGACGCCAAGAGGGGAGCCTCCCTGATCGTGTGGGCTATCTCCGAGGGCCGCAAGGCTGCCCGCCAGGCGGACCAATACCTCACGGGCCAGAGCATGCTCTCAAGCCTGGACCAGGGAAGCCCCCTGCCCGAAGCTTAGGCCTTCTTAGTAGTCCCGCTTCCTGGTGCCGGCAGCTCCGTGCTCTTGCAGGGGCCTTCGGGGTAAGATGCCGGCGTGGAGGTTCGGGTCGGAGAATCTCGCGGGGAACGGCACGCGGTGCCCGCCGCGGCCTGGGTGGCGTCGTTCGTCGTCTGCGGGTTGGGGAACGCGCTTTTGGGACGGTAGGTCCTGCTGCCCGTCTTCGTGGCGGGCTTCTACGGCGGCATGGTCGTGATAGATCTCGCTACCTACCTGAGGCTTTCTCTGTGGCGGCGATGGCTGCGGCGCCGGGGCTTGTGGCCTGGTACCTGATCGAGGTCGGCGGGCTCTGGGTCGGGACCCCGGTCATCCTGTAGTTGCTCTCCCCGTGGTGGCTGGGGTGGGAGTGGGATGGGCGTCCCCGTTGCAGGCGCTCGGGGGCTTGCTCTTGGTGGTCTCCATGGCGGTCGGGACGTGGGCGGTGGCGAAGGTGGGCTGGGCGGAGCTGCTCTTCGCGGGGGTGCTCTTCCCGCCGGGGCCGGGGCAGAGGAGAACGACGTGCCGCAGCGCCTCGTCGTGGAGGGGCCGTACCGGTACGTGCGAAACCCGCTCTACGACACGGACTCTTTCCTGATCCTGGGCGCCGCACTGCTGACGCGAAACTGGACGCTCCTCTTGCTCGCCGCCCTCTACCTGGCCCAACTCGCCCTGCAGCTCCCGCTGGAGGAACGCGAACTCGAAGAGAGGTTCGGCGCCCCCTGCCGCCGCTACTGCGATCTGGTCCCACCCTTCGTCTCGAGACACAGGCCCGTAAAGCAGCGAGAGTTCGACCCTAAAACCTCTGGCTACCCGGCGCGGGCCAGCGCGATGAGATGGTCGCTCTCCGCCGTAAACGGCTCTCCCTCGAACCCGCCGTAGATGGCCTCGACCTCGAACCCCGCGAATCGGAGCATTAGGAGCAGCTCGTCGCGCCCGACCACGCGGATGGTCAACTCGTGCATCCGTTTGTCCTCGAGCTTCCCCTCCATATCGTACAGCTCGTAGGAGAGGCGCATCCCCAAGAGTTGCGAGGCCGCGTCGTACCGGGAGACGCTGAAGCGCTCCAACGTCCCCCGCGGCAACTCGCGCGAGAAGTCGTGGCGGAGCGCGGGACCACCCGGAGCATCGCAGAGCTCTTCCGGCGAAAAGGCGGAGACCTCTATCCCGAGCATGCCATCGGGCTCCAGGTGGGCCTTCGCGTTGCGCAAGAAGGCCAAGGCGTCGTCCATGCTCAAGAGGCAGAGAAAGGAGTTGAAAGCGCAGACGGCGAGGCCGTAGCTGCGCCCGAGCTCGACGCTTCGCATGTCGCCCCGGACCCACTCGATGCTCTCGCCCTTCTTTCGGCCCCTCTCGGCCATCGCCTCCGATACCTCGACCGCGGTCACGTCGTAGCTCACGGCGGCGAGCGGAACCGCCACGCGTCCGGTCCCGGCGCCCCATTCGACCACCGACCCGCCGCTACATGCGCGTTCGACGAGGGCGAGCCAGAAGGGGAGGTCGTAGTCGTGGTCGTACTCGAGGTCGTAAAGGTCGGCCAAAGGGTCGTATTCAGGCAATGGGTCACTCTTTCTTTATCCGACGTTCTACGGAACGGATACAATTATCCCTAAATAGGCTCGCCGAGTCGTGGAGGTTTTGGATGGGCACCGTTTTGGTGGTTCTTCTGGTCTTGGTTCTCGTCGTGCTCGTGGTCTATGCCGTCGTCACCTACAACGGGCTCGTGCGGCGGCGAAACGAGGTAGAGGAGGCCTACCGGCAGATAGACGTACAACTCAAGCGCCGGTACGACCTCATCCCGAACCTGCTGGAGGGCGTGAAGAAATACTTCCGTCAGGAGCAGGAGGTTCTCGGGGAGATCACGCAGGCGCGCTCTCAGGCGATGCAGCCGCAATCACCCGGGGAACAGGCGCAGTCCGAGGCGCGACTTAGCGGAGCCATCGGCAACCTGTTCGCGGTGGCGGAGAACTATCCGGAGCTCAGGTCGGATCGGGTGCTCCTGGATTTTCAGGAGGAGCTCTCTTCGACGGAGAACAAGATCTCCTTCGCTCGCCAGCACTATAACGACTCGGTCAGCGGCTACAACACGAAGATACAGAGCTTTCCTGCCGTTGTCTTTGCCCGAACGACGGGCTTCACCGAGAAGGAGTACTTCGAGGCCGCTGGCCCCGAGCGGGAATCCGTGACGGTTACCTACGACTAAAGATGAGCGAGAGCCCCTACGAGGGAACCTTCCGGGAGCGGATAGCCGCCAACAAGCGTAATAGCCTGGCCTTGATCGCCGTCTTCCTCGCGTTCATCGCCGTCTTCGGGTACGTGATCGGGTACGCTTGGATTGGGGATCCAGCCAGCGCTCTCTTCGGCCTCGGCCTCGCCTTCGTCGCGGGGAGCGTATCGGGCGTCGTAAGCTACTATGCCGGCGACCGGATGGTGCTCGCCGCCTCCCGGGCCCGGGAGGTTACCCACGACGAGGTCCCCCAGCTCTTCAACGTGGTCGAGGAGATGGCGATAGCCAGCGGTCTCCCGAGGCCAAAGGTCTACATCATCGAAGACTCGGCCCCCAACGCCTTCGCCACGGGCCGCGACCCAGAGCACGCCTCCGTCGCCGTGACCTCCGGCCTTCTGGAAAAGCTAAATCGGGACGAGCTTCAAGGCGTCATCGCCCACGAGATGGCCCACGTCGGCAACTTCGACATCCGCTACGCGATGCTCGTCGGCATCCTGGTGGGTACCACCGTCCTGATCTCCGACTTTTTCCTGCGCGGCCTGTGGTTCGGGGGTAGCAGGGGAGGTCGGCGCGAGGGGGGTGGGCAGGCCCAACTCATCATGATTATCGTCGCCGTCGTGCTCGCCGTCCTCGCTCCGATCTTCGCCCGCCTTTTGCAGCTCTCCATCTCCCGCCAGCGCGAGTACCTCGCCGACGCAACCGCCGTCAAGCTCACCCGCAACCCCAAGGGATTGGCCGACGCTCTCCAGAAGATTTCCGGCGACACTGAGGTCCTCGAGGTCGCCAACCGAGCCACCGCCCACCTCTACATCGTCAACCCCATAAAGAAGTTCGAGAAGCGCGCCAAAGGCCTCTTCTCCACCCACCCGCCCATAGAAGAGCGCATACAAATCCTGCGCTCTCTAGAGACGGGTGGGATCGCCCAGCCCGCCGGCTAGAGCCTCGACGGATCGCCATTCACACGTTACAATACGCCTCGTTGCCTAATGCCGGATGGTGTAACGGCAGCACGACTGACTCTGGATCAGTTAGTGAAGGTTCGAATCCTTCTCCGGCAGCTTTATAGAATCTCTTATTTTCCAGGGAGAATGCGGAGATGACTAAGCCACTCAAGAATTACTCGGTTCATTTTGACAGAGATTTGACAGTTACAGTTGCAAAGGCATCGCGCATAACCACGGTGCTTCTCTTCGACTTGAAACATCTTGTGGATCCAAAAGGACATAGTAAACACAGCTTTTCGGGCCATCTCACAGCACCTTGCAGTGAGATTGGCCCCCTGCAGCTGTTTGCAGTTAAGTTGAACCGCCGCAACACTATCTAGCACACTAGCGCTGGCGCAGGAGAACTTCTCGGTAAGAGAAGCATGCATCGATGGTGCGGGTGGGTCACTAACAGTGCAAACCACTGAAATAAGATGGACAGCATAGGACAGATATCACTGCCGCTCAATGAGCAATCTGGTGGTCAGAAAGCCGGGCGCAAAGGCCACTGATAGCGAGTTGCAGCGAAGTTGAACCATCCTCAGGACCAGCCTCATTTTGGGTGCATCGACGCTTTCGCAGCTTTTCCTAGTGAGGATCATGCACCGCAGAGCTGCGTGGCTCAATAACGGTGCAACCTGCTTATAGTAGTGGCGAACCGCCGGCGACACCCAGGGTCTCGCCGTTGACGTAGCTAGACTCCTTGGAGGCGAGGAGAACACGTAAGCTAACGCAAGCTCCGCCGGATTCCTTGAAGACCAACCTCTCGGCTTCCCGGCACCCTTCGCCGGCGCAGCTTTCGAGCGCGTCGAGCATCGCGTTATCATCCACCAGAGAGGGACTGCAGGTCGAGGATACTCCCGTCCTCGCCGAGCCGCAATTTGATGAGGGTTCCGGATTCTTCTTTGACCGTCCGGATCGTCTGGCCCTCCTGGTTCTGGTACTCCTCCTCGGCCGGCAGCTCGGCGAGGCTCCCTACCGCTTTCTCGTTCACGAGGTTGTAGGCCTCGTCCAATGTGATCTCGACGACGACACCAGACTCATCGACGGCCCGCTGCACGGTCTGGCCGGCCTCGTTGGTGGTGCGGCTCAAGAGCTGGCCGCCGGGGAGATTCTCGGCGATCTGCCCGACCTGATCCAGGACCTGACCGACGGCCTCTTGCGCGCTCTCGGCAATCTGGCCTACCTGGCCGGAAGCCTGCCTCACGGACCCCGTGACCCGACCGACCGCAGCGCCAGCGGCGTCTCGCGCTCCTCGCGCGGCCCGTTTGGGTTCCCCCGCGGCCTCCTCCTGCGCTTGCCGGGCCGCCTCGCCCACCGCGTCCTCCGCCCCGACATCACGAGCCGCTCGGTGGAGCGATTCCTCGATCTTCGAGTAGGAGCCGAGCATATCCCAGATCTGCGCCTCCGCGTCACGCTCCGGAAGCTGCTTCGCTAGGTCCTCTAGTTGGGCGCGATCGCCTTGAAGCATGCTCTGGAGCTGCCTGAGTGAGTCGTCGTAAAAGTCTCGGGCGCTTCGCACGGTCTGCTCTTGGATCCGCTGCCGCAGGTTACGTTCCCCTTCCGGCACTTACTCTCCTCTCGCATAACGGCAGTCGGCGCTTCGGGATCGGATGCTAGGTCAGGAGCTTATCGTGCGGGTTCTACGTTTCGTGCTTCTTTCGCCCTAGCGTACCTGCGCCCGGGGTACTTGCAACCCGCGTACGCCGTTGCTGCCCCAAATCTACCAGCCCCCGATGCCGGCCTCCGAGGGCGGGGTGTAACCAATTGTTCTTGTCCTTGTCTAATATACAGAGGCAAATTGGGCAACACAACAAGAGAGAGGGCGGATGAAGAGGAAGAATCGGCCGGATCGCACACGCCACACTCGAGGAGCCCTGGCCAACAAAACGCTCCGTAAGTAGGTATGTCAAAATAGCTCATAATGGAGGTGAGGACACCCACGTAGCCCCGACACGGGTGGGGCATCCGGACGACTGGAAAGGGAGAGCGGAGGGACGTATGGCGATAGACTTAGCGTTGTTCAACAATTCGGTGACCATGTTGGTCGGCCACCTCACCAACTTCTACGGGGAGGAGGCAACGCTAGAGACCTACGTGATCTGCGCGAGGGTTAAGAGCCCGGAAATACCGGGCGGGAGCTCGATCAATTGGATAGTGCGCCCCGGGACCGAGCAACTGGCCGGCGGTCTGCTACGCGAGGTGGTGAAGGCCGTCGAGGCCAACGGAGATGGAGCGGGCCAGTAGTGAGCTTCCTTCTCAACGCCCACTCCGGGCACCGAGGGTCAACACCAGTGACCAGTAGAGCCGGCGACAGGACCCCGGCTCGCTACCCCGCGTGCACGGCCACCTATCGGTGCCCGGTCCGTACTCGCCTCGTTCGGACGGTTTCGACCGGGGGTGTACTCCAGTGAGCATCGGGAATCGGGGACTGGTCGCACGTGCCTCCAGGGGCGACGTCGACGCCTTCTCGAAACTGGTCCAGGAGCACTCCGGACTGGTACATCGGGTCGCGCTCCGCGTACTCGGGGCCGAAGATGTCCAGGACGCGAGCCAAGAGGTCTGGATCCGGGTCTGGGCAAACATAAAGAACTTCAGGGGCGAATGCGCCTTCAGTACCTGGCTTTATAGGATCACGATGAACACCTGCCTGAGAGCCCTGCGGAAAAAGCGAACCCAGGAGACGCGGGAACTCGGCCAGGAGACGGCGTACCCTCCGGAGATCTACGGGGACGATGACGACCCCGAGGAAGCGGCTCTCGCCTCGGAGCGCCGGAACGAGATATTGGCGGCCCTGCGCCACGTACGAGCGGAGCACCGGGCTGCGTTGGTCCTCAGGCATATGGAGGGCCTCAGCTACGCGAAGGTCGCCGAGATCCTCGAAGTCCCCGACGGCACGGCCAAGGGCTGGGCCAGCAGGGGCCGGGCCACCATGCTCTTAGCCCTCGTGAAGAAAACTACAGCGGCGACGGAACGCGGAGGAGGCCGTCGGCAGACGCTGGCGAACCAGGAGGAACACCGGGAGGCGCTCCAGAAGACTGGAGCTTGCCCCGAGGGCAAGCGCGCATACCTAGCTAGTACTGGCGCACCTATAGCGACGTGCAGTGATATTGATCCGCCTGTTAATACGCACGCACCATGAGCGCATTAGTGATTCGCAGTTCTTCTCGAGTAAGGACCGCACACTGATACGCCCTGTGGGTCAATACACTGCAAACCGCTATGAGAAGACCAATATCGTAAGGCGAGAGGCTCTTCCTAGGTAGCTGCTCCCTGCTCCTTTTCTAACCGCTTGCGTTGACGGCGCAAGCAAACACCGATAACGGAAAAGAGAGGACCGAAAGGGCGGCGGAATATCGTGAACTTCTCAACACCTTTGAGAGAGATTTGACAGTTACGGGAGCGAACATCGGGAAACACGAGATCCAGAAATGGGGCTCAAATAGGCCGTTTCTGAACAGCAGTAAACAACTATGGATGTATAAACATTGACTCTGGATCAGTTAGTGAAGGTTCGAATCCTTCTCCGGCAGCTCTCGAAACCCCCGTTTCTACTGGGGGTTGGGATATAAGAAAACAATTGCAGCGTGTGCAGCGCACGTCGGAGGTGCTGTTGATCGGGATCAACGGCGTGGTGCGTAGTGAGATCTTTTGTTGCTATGGCAAGTGGCGCAGTTAGCTGACGCTGTGGGCTTACCTGGCGGCGGGCGTCGTGGTCGGCTTGATCGGCCTCTCGTACGCGGAGATCAGCGTCATGTACAACCGTACCGGCTGCCCTTGGTGTGCGCGCAGGAGGCGCTGGGCAAGACGGCGGGCTTCACGGTCGGGTGGATGGTGTGGATTACTCGCTCAGTACGGCAACCGGTAACTAACCTGCGAGGCCGAGAACAAGGATTCCGGAAAACTCAGTTGCCTCGTCTAAGGTTCCCGGAAACTCGGCAGCATAAGACTCGAAGAATTTCGGCCAGTTCCGGTTGCGGCTGCGCTACGGGGGGCTCGGTGTGGGAGGCTTGGGCATGGGTGGTTGGCGCAAGTTCGGATCGAATTGGACGGCGTCTTCGGCCGGCTCTGGTTGCGACACCGTTTCGGTCGGCATGGTTTCGTTGTTCCTCTTCTCGACGATGGGCTGGGAGAGGATCCAGAGGCTGAAAACCGTATAGAGGATCATCAGCGCCAACATCGGGTACTGCATCCGGTTTTGCAGCCTCGGACTCGGCACCAAGCGTAGCGACGCCACGTGCGCGAGATACACGGCGACTACGTGCCCCGCCACGATCAAGGCCACCTGCGAATACCAGACGGAGTCTGCCCCGATGAGACCGGGGTTGATCTCGTAGTCGGCGGTACCGAAGAGGTCCCAGCCCCAACCGAACGGATCCGAGAGAAGGGCGATGATCGCTTGCCCCTGGATGAGCAAGAGCGTGTAGTAGTGGGCTACCAGGTAGGCGATGGCGATGGGTACGAGCGAGTAGACGTACGCCGCCGCGAGCTGACCAAAGGTCACGTAGCCCCCGCCGAAGAGCTGGCTGAGCTTCGCGAACCCCATGTATACGCCCAGAAAAACCAGCGGCACCACTATGAGCCCCAACGTCTGCGGCAGGGCGGTAAGCGTCTGCAGCTCTACCCACGGCGGGGTTCCTAGCAGGCTGTCGTAGGTCACGCTCGCGAGCAAGAAAACGACGAAGACTATCCGGTCGGGGGTCACCTGCTCCGCGAGGCTGAGGCCGACCGCAGGGGGGCGTAGATTGAGTTCGCGATCCTCGGGCGCGGCCCTGGCGAAGCACTCGTAGCAATTCACGCACCTCCCCTTAGTAGCCTGCTCGGCGGTCCGGCAGGCGCCGCAATCCTGGCAGGTCTCTGGGGCGGTCACCCTCACCTCGGTCGGCGCGAACTTGGCGAGGACGCCGAAATACACTGAGAACGCCTCGCCCCTTCGAAGCCAGGTCTCCTTGCCGAAGAAGAGCATATTGCTCCAGGTGAACATCGAGTAGAGGAGGGCCAAGAGGGCGATGTTGAGCGGCGTGGCCGAACCTTCGAAGACATTCTCGACCCAGACAAAGAGGGCGTAGAGCGCCAGCGCCGGCCAGACGCCCCAGCTGGCCGGGTAAGGGGCGCCAAGGTACAAGCCCCTTTTGATCCCTAACAGGCGGGCAAACTCCTCGGCCCACTCGAAGAGGATCTTCCAGGGGTTCACAAGTGGCCAGATGTTCCCCCCGAAAGCTGTGAAGATGCTTAAGCCTACCCACCAGATTATCCACACGAAGGTCGGGGCGAAGTTGGAGCTCGGAGCCTGTGCACCTAGGATGCCGCTGAGTATGACCAGCAGGAAGAGCGCGACCGACAGGAGGCGCAGGCCAAACAGGAACGGCCGGGCGGTAAGCAGCGCTCGGAGGGGCCCGATCTGCAAGAGGTCGAAGCGAGGGTAACGGGGCAGCGCGTGTCGCTCAGTGACGAACAAACTGATCTGGACGAAGGAGACCAGCACCACCGCGGCAGCCGCGAAGAGATAGAGCCAAAACGGGAGCGGAAGGTTCTGGCTCTGCCCGAACCCGTGGGCGAGAGCTTGGCCGGGCGTCGCGACCAGGAGCAGCAGCGTGAGGGTTAGAAGGACGAAGCGGCGCATACTCCTCCTCCTAACGCGGTTGTACGAGGAGCGTGCCCAGCTCCTCGTGCGTCTGCTCGTTCTCGATCTCGAAGCGGCCGGTTAGCGTCGCGTCGAACGCGAGCTCGGTCAGCTCGCCCGGCTCGACCTCTTCTTCGAGGTCGTAGCCGTGCAGGTGAAACAAGGGGGCTGTTGGAGGTTGTCCGAAACCTCATCCAATTGCCTTCGCCGACGGTAATCTCGCTCGGTGTCATGCTACCTCCCACGATCGCAAGATCGAACGTATTCTCCTGCGGTCCGTCCGCCTCGGACTCGGGCGTAGTAGCGGTCTCTGGCGTAGGAGCAGGGCGCAACAAGAAAAAACAGCCCAACCAGAACGAGTAAGAGAAGAGGGACCAAAATCAGGACTCTATTCAGTACGTTTCTCTTCCAGCCTAGGAAATCCGGGCACGGGGTCACATGCAAGCATACGCAGGTTCAACTGTCCACC
>JALZEL010000252.1 GCA_030862075.1 Actinomycetota bacterium
GTCTAGCTCCTTGTCTGCGTCTTGGCTGGGGAAGAAAGTAGATTCCCTAGCAAAACATTAGGGGAGGGCCTACTCGTAGGCATCAGCTCTCGATCTCGAGGTTGCCGCCCTCCACCCGTGTCTGGTAAGTTTCGACCGGTTTCTGAGCAGGACCCTGGAGCACCGCCCCGCTGGTCACATCGAACTTAGAGCCATGGCAGCGGCAGGTCACGGTTGTCTCTTGCAGGTCTCCCTCGGCTAGCGAACACTCCAGGTGTGTGCAGGTATCGTCGAAGGCGTAGAACGTGCCAGCCACGTTCACCACGGCTATCTTAGTATCTAACACCTTAAACGCCTGCATGTCACCCTCTTTGAGGTCATCTGCTCTAGACACCGTCATGAACTCGGCCCTAGTTTCCTGGGACGAGGCGTTTGTCTCTCGCTCTCGCATACGTTGCTTGGTCTCTTCCCAGTTCGGGGGAACAGAGGACCCATCCACCTCGAAATGGAAGAACTCAGTTTGCCTCATGTGCGGCAACAGGTCCGCCATAGCCTGGCTGTGAGGCATTCTCTGGACGAAGCGCCACAAAGAGTCCCTGTCTTCCCACACTGATAAGGTCCAGAACTCCTTGGCTAGTACGTGTGCGTCCAAGGAGTACCCGACCAGACCTTCAGCCTCGGCCAACTGACGCCGGATTTGGCGGGTGAACCTCATAAACTTCGGCATCGCGCGGAACGTATTGAGCGGCAGGTGCGACAACAGCGCGTGGTACTCTGTATCGCTCTCGGGAACGGCAAAGGACTTCCATGGCAACGCGGGCACCTCAACACACCTCCTATAAGTCAGTACACTAACGTCGTTACGCTAGCTTGATCAGAGTCCGACACCTCTTCAAACGGCTACCATCCGGGAGGCGGTTCTTGCTTCTCGCCGCATCTTCATCACCCTCTCCTTTCTTCTCCTTTCGCTCGTCTCTACGGCTCCGTGGGAACGCCATGTCTATGATTCTGCGCCCCGGTAGGGACCTGCACCAGGAAAAAGCGGCAAACAAACCGGTAAAATAACCGGCAATATGGGACGCGGCGAGAGGAAAGGGCCGCTTCGAGGTAGGCGAGAGGATTCCGAAGGTGCCTCCATGTCCGAAGCGGCGCGACGCGCGGAGGGGGCCGGCGCGTTCGCCTTTGGGTTGTTGCTCAAGCAGCACCGGCGGAACGCTTGGCTCACACAGGAGGAGCTGGCCAAGAGGTCTGGGCTGAGCGTGCGCACGATCCGCGGCCTCGAGCGTGGGGAGGGACACAGCCCGCGGCCGGACACAGTGGACCTGCTGGCCCGCGCTCTGGGTCTCTCGGAGGAGGAGCGCGCTTCCCTCTTCGCGGCGACCAAGGGAGACAACGCCGCTGACAGCACGCCCGCCGGTTTCCAGCCCACCCTGCCTGTACCGTCCACCTCGCTCGTCGGTCGGGATCGAGAGCTGACGGAGATAAGGGATCTACTGCGTCGACCTGAGACGCGACTACTTACGCTCACGGGGACCGGCGGTGTCGGCAAGACACGCCTCGCCGTAGAGGCGACCCAGGATGCCGCCGATCTCTTCTCCGATGGCGTGGCCTTCGTCGCCCTTGTAGCCCTGAGCGATCCTGCGTTCGTCATTCCCACCGTCGCGCGATCGGTGGGTCTTAGGGAAGCAGAAGGCCAGACCTCGCACGAGGCCTTGCGCACCTACCTGCGGGACAAGCAGCTGCTCCTGGTGCTGGACAACTTCGAGCACCTGCTGGGTGCGGCGCCCGAGGTGGCGGATCTGATCCCGTCCTGCCCAGGCCTCGCCGTGCTGATCACCAGCCGCGCGCCACTTCGCGTGCGGGGCGAGCAGGAGTACCCGGTTCAGCCCCTAGAGCTGCCCGCCTCCACCCGCTCGCCGGCTACTGATGAGGTCGCCGGCTCGTCCTCCGGCAGACTCTTCGTGGAGCGTGCCCGGGCGACTTCCCCGGCCTTCAGGCTCGAAGAAGGAAACGCGGCCGCGGTCGCGTCCATCTGCTGGCGCCTCGCCGGCCTTCCTCTCGCCCTTGAGTTAGCGGCGGCCAGGGTAAGGTTCCTGAGCCCGTCGTCCCTCTTGGCGCGCCTCGACCGGGCCCTGTCGGTCAGCTGGGGGCGGGATGTCCCGGAGCGGCAACGGACGATGCGTGCGACCTTGGACTGGAGCCACGACCTGCTCTCCGAACCCGAGAACGCGCTGTTCCGACGCCTCTCCGTTTTCGCCGGGGGTTTCTCGCTGGAGGCGGCCGAAGCCGTGGGCGCGGCGGGGGAAGTCGGCGATGAGGACGTGCTCGACCTCCTCGGGTGGCTGGTGGAGCAGTCGCTGGTTGAGGCGGAGATCGCAGGTGGTGAGGAAACGCGCTACGGGATGCTCGAGCCGGTAAGGCAGTACGCATACGAGAAGCTGGAGGGAAGCGGGGAAGCTGAAGAGATCCGGCGGCAGCACGCAACGTTCTTCCTCGAGTTGGCCGAGCGGGCTTACCCGGAGTTGCGGGGACCGCGCCAGGCGGAGTGGCTGGAGCGTCTGGAGCTGGAGAACGGCAACCTGCGGGCCGCTATGGGGTGGGCGCTGACGAATGGCGAGGTCGAGACTGCCGCGCGCCTGGGCTGGGCGCTGTACCTGTTCTGGCGCCTACGCGGCCACCACGACGAAGGCCGTCGGTGGATGGAGGCGTTGCTGGAGCGAGACCTCCCCACGGCCCTGCGGCCCAGGGCCGTCATGGTCGCAGCCTTCATAACCTACACGCAGGGCGACTACGAGGCGTGTGAGGGGCACTCGGCGGAAGCCCTAGAGTTGGGCCGGCGAGCTCGAGACATGCTCTGCACCGCATACGCCTTGTGCATGCTGGGAATGGGCGCGATGCGCCGCAGTGACTTCGAGGATGCCACGTCCTGCTTTGAGGAGGCTCTGCCGCTCTTCCGCCGTTCCGGCGAGGAGGTGCAGGTGCCGGCAATGTACGCCTTACTTGGGACGGCACTGCTCATCCAGGGCGACCACGACCGGGCGGTCCCGATGTTCGAGGAAGGATTGGCGATGGCTCGCCAAAAGAGCGACAGGATCGGCGCCTGCAGCGCACTCTACCACCTCGCCCAGGTGGCGCTCGTCCGGAAGGACCACGGGCTGGCGACCCGCCTTCTCCAGGAAGGGGTAACCACCTCCGAGCAGATGGGGGATCGGGCGAACCTTTCGTACTTCCTGGAGGGGCTAGCCATGGTGGCTGGTGCGCAAGGACAGGTGCAGCGCTCGGCGCGCCTGTTAGGTGCAGCTGAGGGGTTGCTGGAAGCCGTAGGGGCTCCTGTCTACAACTACTACAAAGCAGATCCTTCCGTCTACGAGCGCACCACGGCCAACGTACGTTCGCGGCTGGGCGAGGAGGCCTTCGAGGAGGCGTGGGTCGAGGGACGAGCGATGACCTTCCAATAGGCAGTGGCGTACGCGCTCGAAGGAAAATTTGACACCAATTTGACACCAACACGGGCGAACAACGGCGAACACCCACGATAACCTATAAGAGAGAATGTGCTTGTTTGCAGCAGTTTTTGAACACTGGCGAACACCAGCGACACTATGACTCCGCCTTTGCACGGCGGAGGCCAGGGGTTCGAATCCCCTCGGCTCCACTTATCAAATCTGCAGACGCCTGTGCCGCTTCCAGCGCACTCATACGTACCGTGGGCACGATACAGATGATGAGTTTCCGAGAATACGTCTTCTGAGACTGTTTGGAAAATCGTGAGGGTGGCATCTTGGCCGTACTTTTCGCCGCCGCGCGGCAGCAAAACAGGCCTCTTTGCCCTTCTTGTCGGCTCATAGAGGTGCCAGTATGGAGGCTACTCGGAATTTTCAAACAGTTTCTGTGAAACAGCAACAAAAACAGGAGGTTGCCTCACTATGTTTTTCCGAGAAGTGCTCAACGAAGATTTGGGCTGTGCGTCCTACATGGTCGCCGACAGCGGCGAAGCGGCGGTCATAGATCCGAAGTGGGACATAGAAGAGTACCTTGAGATCGCTGAAGAGAACGGCTTTAAGATCTCCCACATCCTGGAGACGCACAACCACGCCGATCACCTCTCCGGTCGCGGTCGTCTTGTCGAAGCAAGCGGAGCAACCATCCACATCTCCAAAGACGCCGCGGTCGAGTACGAGCACACGCCGCTCTCAGACGGCGACGTGGTCGAGGTAGGAGGGGCGCACATCATCGCCGTCGCCACCCCCGGTCATCGCCCCGAACACCTCTCCTTCCTCATCGAGGACACCAGCCGGGGCGAAGAGCCCTGGGCCCTTCTCACCGGGGACTCGCTCTTCGTCGGGGACCTGGCTCGCCCCGACCTGGCCATAGAGGCCGAAGAGGGAGCCCGCGGCCTCTTCCACTCTTTACGCAAGCTGCGCGAGTTCGAGGACTTCGTAGAGGTAAGGCCGGCGCACATAGGAGGCTCGCTGTGCGGCGGCGCCAACATGAGCCGCAAGCCCGACTCGACCATAGGCTTCGAGCGACGCTTCAACGACTACTTACGGTTCGAAGAAGAGGACGCGTTCGTGCGGACCCTGACCGCAGAGCAGACGCCCCAGCCGCCGAACTTCGAGCGGATCGTGGAGCTCAACCGGGGCCCGCTCTTGACGGAGGCCGCCCCGCTCAAGCCCCTGTTGCCCCAGCGCGTGAAGGAGCTGGTCGAGGCGGGCGCCGTCCTGATCGACGGGCGAGACCAGAGGGAGTTCGACTCGGCCCACATTCCGGGCTCGATAAACGTGACGATGAACCAGACCGCTGTAGGCACGCGCGCCGCATGGGTCTTGGACGCCGAGACCGAGGTCATCGTGACCTCCGAAGGTGACGAGTACGCCCTACGAATGATCCGCCTGTTGGAGGCGGTCGGCTTCCGTCACATACGGGGTTACCTCACCGGTGGCTTAAATGCCTGGCGTGCGGCCGGGCTGGAGGTGGAGACGACCGCCGCCCTGGACGTGCCGGGCTTCGCCGAGAGGATCAGGAAAGAGGAGGTCATCGTCCTCGACGTTAGGGATGAGGCCGAATGGGACGCCGGGCACGTCGAGGGCTCCATCCATGTCCCTTACCAGCAGCTACGCGATGAGATACCGGACGAGGTTCGCAACGCCGACAAGCCTCTGGCGGTTGCTTGCTCCGGGGGGATTCGCAGCTCGATGGCCGCTTCGCTGCTGAAGCGGGCTGGTGTAAAGAACGTCGAGCACGTCGCCGACGGCGGCGTTCCCAGCCTTGCAGGTGAGGAGATCGAGCTGGTGCAAGGGGAATGAGAGCAACCAGCCTCTAGGGAAAGGGGTGCCCATGTAGTTTGTCTATATGTTCGTATAAATAAATAAGAGAGCCGCGAGGATCTATTCTAAGAGCCTGCAGCCCCGATCCTGATGTCTAACCTACGGGACCTGCGGGGCCGGATCATCCTACGCGCAACTATTAGGTTGTTCTACTCTAGGTCCAGCTCCGCTTGAGGCCGGAGAATGCCCTACGCTCTCCGGCCTTTTTCGTACCCCCATCTGCGCTAGGAGGAGCTGGTACGTGTAGCCGGGATGGTCCCGCAGGCTTCTCTGGGTATTCACTGTGTTGCCGCTAAGAGACTGTTTGGTAAATCCGAAGAGGCGCCACTCTGGGCTCCCACGAGTCGGCAAAACGGGGCGCAAAGCACCCTCATCGCCGCTTTGCGCTACCAAAAACAGGCGATCTAGACCCCTCCAGCTATTTTCCAAACAGTTTCTGTCGGCAACTCGCTGAATAGAGGCGAGGGGGCAGCATCTCCTTAGGGGCAAGTCGTTGACAACTTCGCGACTATCTACCATGCTAGAGGTAATAGAGAAAGGAGGAACACCAATGGCTATCGGGTTTATATTCAACAATCCTGGCCAGACCCAGGAGCAATACGACGCAACCGTGGAGCAATTGAACCTAGCAGAAAGCCTGCCAGAGGGATGGATATACCATGCTGCTGGACCAACAAAAGATGGCTGGCGGGTAGTGGAAGTGTGGGAGTCGCAGGAGGCTGCTGATGCCTACTTCCAGGGGAGGCTTGGGCAAGTCCTACAAAACGTAGGTGTGTCGCTGGGTCAACCCGACACCTTTACGGTGTACAACGTTATTGCCCGCTGAGCTTCCAGGTCCTGGCAGATCAGAGTACCCGAGTAGCGAGCGGCAGCGCCTGTCCCGAAGGGGGCCGGTTGGGCTCTTGTGGCTGTCGTGGACTATCTCCTGCGCCGTAGTTACCGCAGCGATTATGTCAAATATATCGTTGCAATTCCTAGGAGACTTTATCCTCGGCGGAGTGTTCGGAGTGGTTCAGTGGCTAGTGCTGTGGGCTTACTTTGGTCGCCTGAACCTCCTATGGGCCCCAGTGAGCTTCTTTGGGTGGTTTGTCGGTATCAACGTCATCCTTTTTTTAGTCTTGCCCCTGGTAGGCCCAGGGCTTGGCGCGTTGGCTGGTCGCCACGAAGCTCTGGCTTACAATCTAGTTCTAGAGCCTGTTCGCTACGCCGCGCTGGGCTTGGCCCAATGGCTACTCCTGCGCTCCTACTTACATCGGGCTGGTTGGTGGGTGCTTGCGAGTGCTGTCGGTGGACTCTTGGGAACGACGGCAGCAATGGGGCTAAGCTATGCTGGAGCACCCGCCACCTTTGTATACGCAGGAGTGCCTGGCCTTATCTACGGAGCAATTACAGGAGCCGCCTTAGTGTGGCTGCTTGGCTATGAGCGTTCTCTGAATGACATCCACGATACTACTGCGCCACTTCACTAAGTCCGTAAATTCTTTCCAGTAAGACTGGGTGAAGTCGGGGTCTAACAGCCCCGGCTCTTTTTATGCCCTCACACCCTCCGAGTTTCCGAGAA
>JALZEL010000269.1 GCA_030862075.1 Actinomycetota bacterium
ATTTCGCACGGTACGCGCAGCGATACTAAAATAAACGCGAGCATGCGCACGATAGACTGGGCCGACGGGAAGATACGGATCATCGACCAGACGCGCCTGCCCGAGGAGGAGGTCTGGCTCTCATTGAGCAGCGTGGAGGAGCTTGCCGAGGCCATCTCGTCTTTGCGGGTGCGCGGTGCCCCGGCTCTGGGCGTTGCGGGGGGACTGGGGGTGGCTCTTGCCGCGCGGCAGGCGCAAGAGAGCGGCGAGGACGTCGGCGAAGCCATCGCGCGCGCGGCGTCTTTGCTCGCCTCCACCCGCCCCACCGCCGTGAACCTCAAGTGGGGGATAGAGCGGGTCAGAGAAGTCTACGACCCTGAGCGGCCCGAGACGGTCGACGGGCTGATCGAGCGGGCCCACTCGATGGTCGCCGAGGACGAGGAGATAAACCGCCTCATCGGCGAAGTTGGGGCAGACCTTATCACCGAAGGGTCGCGCGTTTTGACGCACTGCAACGCGGGCGCTTTAGCCTGCGTGGCCCACGGCACGGCCTTGAGCGTCGTCGAGGTCGCCCACAAGCGCGGCCTGGTGGCCGGAGTGACCGCCACGGAGACCCGCCCCTTGCTGCAGGGGTCGCGCCTCACTGCCTGGGAGCTCAAAAGGATGGGTATTCCCCATAGGGTAACGATAGACTCCGGTGCTGGCGGCCTGATCGCCTCGGGCGAGATAGATTTGGTCATGACGGGCGCCGACCGCATCGCCGCCAACGGGGACGTGGCGAATAAGGTGGGCACCTACCCCCTCGCGCTCGCCGCCCGGGCGAGCGGGGTACCGTTCGTTGTGGCGGCGCCCCTCTCCACGATAGACCTTAGGACCCCCAGCGGGGATGCTATCCCTATAGAGCAGCGGCCCTCCTCCGAGGTGCTGGAGTTGGGCGGGGCGCGTGTGGCCCCGCAGGACACGCAGGCCTACAACCCGGCATTCGACGTCACGCCGGCGGGCCTCGTCTCGGCTATCGTCACCGAGGTCGGCGTCGTCCGTCCCGGCGTGGACGACCTGCGGGACCTGATCGAGTCTTCGCAGGGGCATGAGGAGAAGCGTGTCGAAACACAGTAGGCCGTTCCTAAAGGGGGAGGGTGGCCGGTACGACAAAGATCTCGTCTCCTTGCGGCACCACCTCCACCGGTATCCCGAGTTGAGCGGGGAAGAATACGAGACCTCGAAGACGATACGGGGGAAACTGGAAGAGAAAGGCATTCCTTACGAGGCAGGTTACGCCGGGACGGGCGTGCTCGGCTTCGTGGAGGGAGGTAGGCCGGGGAACACGGTGGCCTTGAGGGCCGACATCGACGCGCTCCCCATCGAGGAGGAGAACGATCACGGTTTCGTCTCCGAGAACGAGGGGGTCATGCACGCCTGCGGGCACGACGCGCACGCGGCGATGCTGGTTGGGGCAGGCTGTTTATTGAACGAGGTGAAAGACGAGCTGCCCGGTCGCGTGCTCCTCGTCTTCCAGCCGGCGGAGGAGGCGTCACCGACCGGCGGGGCGCAACCGATGATAGACGATGGCGTGTTTCGGAAGCGTGAGCCGGATGCCGTATTTGCCCAGCACGTGCGGCCCAGCCTTCCCGTGGGCCAGATCGGGGTTCGCCAGAAGGAGATGACGGGGAACTCCGACCGCTTCGAGGTGGTAGTCGAAGGAACCGGTGGTCATGCCAGCAGCCCCCACCAGGCGACGGATGCCATCGTAGCGACGAACCAGGTGATCAACGGCTTACAGAGCATAGTCAGCCGCAACGTGAGCCCGCTCCGCTCGGCGGTCCTGACGATCGGAAGGATCGAGGGCGGCCACCGCTACAACGCCATCGCCAAAGAGGTGCGGCTGGAAGGCACGATCCGCACCTTCCGGCCGGAGACTAAAGAGGAGATCAAGGGCCGGTTCTATTCCGTCGTCGAGGGTCTCGCCGCGTCGGTGGGAGCCACGGCGCGCATCCGGTACTGGGACGGTTACCCCGCCACGATCAACACGCCAGAATGGGCCGAGCACGTCCGCCAGACGGCGCAGGAGTTGCTCGGTACCGAAGCGACGCCGGAGGTCGCTCCTTCCCTCGGGGGTGAGGACTTCAGCCGGTTTGTGCTCGAGTATCCCGGGGCCTACTACTGGCTCGGCACGGCGAACCCAAACGCCGAAGAACGAAAGAGGCTCCACGATTCGCGGTTCGACCTCGACGAGGCGGCGCTCCCGATAGGGACGGAGTTGATGGCCCAGATCGCCGTCGATGCCCTCTACCAACTCGCGGACCGGTAGGATGAGCGGGCGCTGGGCAGCCCGGAAAGTATTAGCCTCCCGGAAACCGATACGGTCTATGATATCCTGGTCGCGGGCACGGGATCGTACCAGTTAGAGTTCTGGACAAGGAGGGCGTAAGGCATGAGCGTCACCGAGGATCTGCTACAGAACAACAAGAGGTACGCGGAGTCCTTCGACAAGGGCGACCTGCCGCTGCCCCCAGGCAAGGGTGTGGCCGTGGTCGCCTGCATGGACGCGCGCCTCAACGTCTACGGGATGCTGGGACTTCAAGAGGGCGACGCGCACGTGATCCGCAACGCGGGCGGGGTGATAACGGACGATGAGATCCGCTCCCTGGCAATCTCTCAGCGTCTGCTCGGCACGCGCGAGATCATCTTGATTCACCACACAGATTGTGGAATGCTCACCTTCTCCGACGACGAGCTGAAGCAGCAGATTCAGGATGACGTCGGCATAAAACCGCATTTCCCTATGGAGTCCTTCTCTGACCTGGAAGAGGACGTGCGCCAGTCCATCGCTCGTATCCAGGCCAGCCCCTTCGTCCCGCACAAGGAAAGCGTGCGTGGGTTTGTCTATGAGGTTGAGACGGGCCGGTTGCGCGAGGTCACCTGAGAGAGGGAGGTGGCCAAGCCTTGTACGCAAGGGTGATTAACATACGCTACCCGCCGGGCATGAGGGCGGAAGTAGTCGGGGTCGCCC
>JALZEL010000280.1 GCA_030862075.1 Actinomycetota bacterium
ACCATCAGCTTTGATGATCCGGAGACCGGCAAGCATTACGAACTGAACGAGGACCTCACGAGCCTGGCCACGATCATCGCCCGGCCACGAGGCTGGCACCTCTTCGAGAAGCACATGCTAGTGGACGGCAAGCAGGTCCCGGCGGGCATCTTCGATTTCGGCCTCTACTTCTTCCACAACTTCCGAACGCTCCTCGACGGCGGTACCGGCCCGTACTTCTACCTGCCGAAGATGGAGAGCCACCTCGAAGCGCGGCTCTGGAACGAGGTCTTCGTGATGGCGCAGGACGAGCTCGGGGTTCCGCAGGGCACGATCAAGGCTACGGTCCTCATAGAGACCATTACGGCGACGTTCGAGGAGCACGAGATCCTCTACGAGCTCCGCGAGCACTCGGCGGGCCTGAACTGCGGCCGGTGGGACTACATCTTTTCCTACATAAAGAAGTTCCGCAACAAGGACATGCTGCTCCCGAATCGGGCCGAGGTGACGATGACGGTCCCGTTCATGCGGGCGTACACGCTCTACACCATCAAGGTGTGCCACAAGCGGGGTGCGCCCGCGATAGGGGGGATGGCGGCCCAGATCCCGTCCAGGGACGATCCGGAGTGGACCGAGTTCGCCTTCAACAAGGTCCGCGAGGACAAGGAGCGCGAGGCTAAAGATGGGCACGACGGCACCTGGGTGGCCCACCCCGGCATGGTCGAGACCGCCAAAGAGGTCTTCGACGAGATCATGCCGCAGCCGAACCAGATCGACAAACAGCGCGACGACGTGGACCCCACGGCGGAACAGCTCCTGGAGAAGCCGGAGGGCAACATCAACGAGGAGGGCTTCAGGAACAACGTCAGCGTCGGCGTCCAATACCTGGGTGCCTGGCTCGCGGGCCGGGGGGCGGTCCCGGTCTTCGGCCTCATGGAAGACACGGCGACGGCGGAGATCAGCCGGGCCCAGGTGTGGCAGTTGATCCACCATCCGCAAGGGCGCTTCGACGACGGCACCGAGGTCACGGAGGAGCTGTTCAACGAGATCCTCGCCGAGGAGCTCGAGAAGATCAAGAACGACATCGTCGGCCCGGAACGTTGGGAGCAGGACGAGTTCGGCAAGGCCACCGAACTCTTCGCCCGCATCTCCACCGACGACCACTTCGTCGAGTTCCTGACCTACCCCGGCTACGAGTACCTGGACTAGCGGAGCGAGAGATACCGGCCCTTCCCGACAACACGACCGGTGCTGCCTACCGACCGGCGCCAGTCGGCCACCCCACGCCCCTCGGCGGCGCACACCATTTGACACGCCCCGAAAAGATATACACAATGGTTGAGTGCAAGGTGCACGTATATCCGTGCTGAATATAGGGTAGGCACGACGTTCGGTAGAAGGAGACAGCAGATGCTCAACGGCAATCAGGTGGTGGAGATAGAGCGAGAGTGGGAGGGCCCTCGGTGGGAGGGTGTGACGCGCCCTTATTCGGCCGAGGCCGTGGCGCGGCTTAGGGGTTCGGTCAGGATCGAGCACACTTTGGCGCGGATGGGCGCCGAGCGGCTCTGGGAGCTCATGCGCGAGAGGCCCTACGTCAGGGCTTTGGGCGCCTTGACCGGCAACCAGGCGGTGCAGCAGGTCAAGGCGGGGCTCGAGGCGATCTACCTCAGCGGCTGGCAGGTCGCGGCGGACGCCAACCTCGCGGGGCAGATGTATCCCGACCAGAGCCTGTACCCGGCCAACAGCGTGCCCCACGTCGTCAGGAGGATCAACCAGGCCTTGCAGCGGGCCGACCAGATCGACCATGCTGAGGATCGCAACGGTACCTACTGGTTCGCGCCCATCTTGGCTGACGCCGAGGCGGGCTTCGGCGGTGCCCTGAACGTCTTCGAGCTGATGAAGGCCATGATCGAGTCTGGGGCTGCGGGCGTCCACTTCGAGGATCAGCTCGCGTCGGAGAAGAAGTGCGGCCACATGGGCGGCAAGGTCCTTTTGCCGACGGCGCAGGCGATAAGGAACCTAATCTCGGCGCGCCTGGCGGCAGACGTCATGGGGGTGCCGACGGTGATCGTCGCGAGGACCGACGCGGACGGGGCGGACCTCATCACGAGCGACGTGGACCCGGCGGACGCAGAGTTCCTCACCGGGGAGCGGACGATGGAGGGCTTCTACAGGACGAGGGCCGGCCTCGAGCAGGCCATAGCGCGCGGGCTCTCCTATGCGCCGTACGCCGACGTGGTGTGGTGCGAGACTTCCAAGCCGGACCTGGAGCAGGCCAGGCAGTTCGCCGAGGCGATCCACGAGAAGTTCCCGGGCAAGCTCCTCGCGTACAACTGCTCGCCATCGTTCAACTGGAAAAAGAACCTCTCTGAGGAGGACATAGCTACCTTCCAGGAGCAGATCGCGGAGATGGGCTACAAGTTCCAGTTCATCACGCTCGCGGGCTTCCACACGCTGAACTACGCCATGTTCGAGCTCGCCCACGAGTACAAGAACCGCGGCATGGCGGCCTACTCCGAGCTTCAGCAGCGCGAGTTCGACGCCGAGGAGCACGGCTACACGGCGACCAAGCACCAGCGCGAGGTCGGCGCGGGCTACTTCGACGATGTGGCTCAGGTGGTCGCAGGCGGCATGGCCTCCACCACGGCCCTCACCGGCTCTACGGAGGAGTCCCAGTTCGCCACCAACAACGACTCGGACTTTGACCCACGCACGGAGCTCGCTGACGAGAAGGGTCCGCTGCTTAAGTAGCCGGTCAGCAGTAAGCTAGAGGCGGAAGAGAGGGGTCGGAGAAGTCCGGCCCCTCTCTACGTCTAAGGCCGGTGGGTGAGGTGAGCACGGTAGGAGCGATAGAGTTAAACGATACCCTCGGTTGGGTTGAGTGCATTCCGGTAAGCCACAGAGAGGGCGCCCCGATTAGTCGTGTGGAGCGGGTGTGGGCGATCGCCGGCAAAGGGTTGGAGAG
>JALZEL010000283.1 GCA_030862075.1 Actinomycetota bacterium
CGCGAACCACGGCCCGACCCGCCACCAGGTGCGCGACGAGGCCGTAACCCCGTGCACGAGCACGGCGAGCGGGTTGCCCTCCTCGCCCCAGCTCTCGAAAGCCAGCCTCAAAACCGCTCCACCGAGGGACGCAGGTCCAGCTCCAGCGTCCAGGCGGTCGGGTCCTGGGAGTACAACCGCCAGTAGGTCTCGGCGATGGCGTCGGAAGAGAGCATCGTGTGCTCCTCGCGGTCTGGTGACATCTCGCGCACCCTGGGGGTGTCGATCTGGCCGTCTATGATCACGTGCGCCACGTGTACCCCCCGAGGCCCGAACTCGCGGGCAGCGGACTGGGCCAGAGCCCGGAGACCGAACTTGCCCGCGGCGAGCGCCGCGAAGTTGGCCGAGCCCCGCAAAGAGGCCGTTGCGCCCGTGAGTATGATCGTGCCGCGCCCCTCTTCCACCATCGCCGGCAGAACCTGTTGGGCGCCGTAAAAAGCGCCAGAGCAGTTGGCCTTGAAACAGTCGTCGAACTGCTCCGGCGTTAGCTCCATGATACCCCCCATCTGGAAGGCGCCGGCGTTGTAGACGAAGACCCCCGGGTCGCCAAGCTTGTTCCTCACCCAATCGAAGGCAGCGGCCACGGAAGCAGCGTCCGTCGCGTCAGCCTCCACCGCGAGCGCCGTTCCGCCCGCGCCCTCGACCTCCTCACGCACCCCTGACAGGCTCTCTTTCCTCCGCGCCATCAGGCCCACCGTGAAGCCTTCGCGGGAGAAGCGCCGAGCAATAGCTGCCCCAAGCCCTGGTCCCACGCCTAAGATAGCCGCCACGTTCCCGTCCATCCAAATCCCTCCTTGCTGCGGAAGCCGTCGTCGCGATACGAACTCTACCCCGGCGGGCTGTGCTCCCGCCACAGGGGCGTAAGTGTGAAGCAGATGTGGCCAAGAAAGTCTCTTCTTTGTAGGTATCGTTGGCGGGGCACGGACCGAGGACGGCGAGGAGGCTGCATTGGGCGAGGATCGCCGCGAAGGGAGGCCTTCCTCACCCAGGCGGGGAACAAGGCATACAGGGGAGAAGAAGCCGTGTGACGCGCCGCCTTCCGCCTCGAAGAGGGAGCTTTTCTAGAGTACCTGCCGCACAACGTCATCCCCTTCGCCGGTTCCTCCTACCGGCAAGAGAGCGTCTTCTACCTGGCGAAGGACGCGACGCTCGTTGTCTCGGACGTCTACTCCGCCGCGTGGCGCACGGGGAGCGCTTCGCCTTCGACCGTCTCTACTACAGGACGCGCATCTTAAGGGAGAAGGTCCCGCAGGCCGTGGACGGCTTGGATCTCCTTGGCGGCGGCGAACCTTTCGGCGGCTACTCGTACCTGGGGGCACTTTACGTCCTAGCCCCAAAGAGCTCTCGCCGCTGGCCGAAGAGCTACACGCCTTCGTAAGCTCTTTGTCCTGCGTCCTCGCATCGGCCAGCAACCCCGGTCCGCGCCTCTGTGCGGCGCGAGACATTGCCCGAAGTGCCACCGCCCTGTATCGGGCGCTGAACGAATGCCGGACGGTGGCGCGAGCATATCTGGACCTGCCCCCCGCTGCGCGGGAGGTATGGTAGCGTAGAAGGGCCTGTTTACTTACACAGAAGATGGGGGTTTGAGAGAATGCAACTCTTCGAAAAGCTCATAGGTCACCCCGAGGCCGAGAGGCTGGTACTAAAGAACACGCCCCGCCTGCCGGTCGTGTGGACGCCGCTTGAGGAAGCCCAGGGACTCGCCCTGGCCGAGGACGTACGAGCGAAATTCGATAGTCCGCCTTTCGACAGCTCGGCAGTGGATGGATACGCCGTAAGGAGCGTGGACACCGAGGTCGGGCGAATCTTCCCGGTAGTGGACGAGGCTCCGGCGGGGCGTCCGGCACAAAAAGAGGTGGGGCAGGGGGAGGCGATCAAGATCTTCACCGGTGGCGTTATCCCCGAAGGTGCGGACGCCACCGTCATGGTAGAGAACACCTCCGGCTGGGGAGCGGAGTTCGAGCTAAAGAAGGCCGCTTCTCCGGGACAGAACGTACGCAGTGCCGGGGAGGATGTGCAGAAGGGGGAGGTGATCCTGCGCGCGGGCATCGAGATAGGGCCGCCCGAGATCGCCCTCGCTGCGACTCAGGGCTACGGAGAGTTGCCGGTCTACAGAAAGCCGAAGGTCGCTATCTTTTCGACGGGTAGCGAGCTCGTTGAGCCGGGGGCGCGCGAGCTTTCGCCCGGCGAGATTTACGACTCCAACTCCTTCGCCTTGCTCGCCCAAGCTCGCGAAGCCGGCACAGATGTCCGCCGCATCGCCGCTGCTACCGACGACGCCGATGCCTTGCACGCCGCGATGGAGGAGGCCTTGAGGAGCGCGGACGTCATCGTCACGAGCGGCGGGGTCTCGGTGGGGGAGAAGGACCTAGTCAAGAGCACGCTCCTGGAGCTCGGGGTGGAGCAGGTCTTCTGGGGGGTGAAGCTCAAGCCGGGCAAGCCGGTCTTCTTCGGCACGCGCGAGGACGCCCTCCTCTTCGGCTTACCCGGCAACCCCGTCTCCGCGATGGTTTCCTTCGAGCTCTTCGTCCGGCCCGCCATCATGCGGATGACGGACCGCGAGGACAAGCACCGCCCGCGTACGGAGGTGTATTTCGACGAGGACGTCGAGAACCGCTTCGGCAGGATGCATGCGATGCGGGTGAACTTGGAGTGGACGGAGAAGGGCTGGAAGGCTGAGTCCGTCGGCGCCCAGGGCTCGGGGCTCGTCAGCTCCCTCACCAAAGCAGACGCCCTCGCGCTCATCGGTCCCGAATCGGAAGGGGTGCGGGCAGGCGAGCCGGTCGAGGCCATAGTGCTGCGAGAAGAAGTGATTATCAGACCGGTCAGCAAGGGAGCTGAGATGCCGATA
>JALZEL010000266.1 GCA_030862075.1 Actinomycetota bacterium
CTCTTCAAAACGGCAGAACGTCGTAGCTCACGAAGCGCCCGAAGTCTGGGTAGAACTTGCTGGTGGTGACGGCCTCCCGCGAGAAGCTGGCCAGAGGCTCCCCCTCGCCCTTGCCGGGCTCGCGCAACGTGATGCTGACGCTCTCCTCGTCGAACTCGATGACGTTGTACGACGGGGGCATCGTACCACGGACGCGCATGCTGGAAACGGTGCCGGAGTGCACGATCCTGACTCCTGAGATGCTCCAAACGTACGGCACGTGCCGATGTCCCGAGAGGACCATATCTACCCCGACAGCTCGCAGGATCGCCATCACCTCCCCCGCGTCCCTCAAAATATTTACATCGCGTCCCGTGCCCGGGACGGCGAGGATGTGGTGGTGGATCATGAGTATCTTCGGCCCCAGGTCCCAACCCCGGAACTCGGAGTCGAGCCAGGCGTAGTGCTCCCGGCCAACCTCGCCCTCGTCGAGATCTGGCTTCGTCGAGTCGAGTGACACGACCTTCGCCTCGCCCTCAGGCACCGGGACCGTGACAGCCCTCTCGCGCATCCCGAAGAACTCCTCAAAGTGCCTGTAGCCGACGCTTTTGGCGTCGTGGTTGCCCATCGTCACCACTACGTTCTCGCACTCGATGCGGTCCAGGTACCCTTTGGTCTCCTCAAACTCCCACCGGTAGCCCTCCATCGTGAGATCCCCAACGATGGCGACGAGGTCGGGCTCCAAAGAGTTCGTCTCCTCTATCGTCGACGAGAGGAGCTCGGGCCTGAAGAGTCCCGTGCCCACGTGAATGTCCGACATCTGCACTATTTTCATACCTACCCCCTAGTCTCCAGAGCTCCGGGAGCGCATTATGCCCTCTCGCGGGTTGCCAGGCAGGATTACTGGTACTTTGGTCGCACAACGGAGTACTAATGCACCTCATCCGAACGAAACACACGATCGTGTGCAGTTCGAGCACGCGCGAGAACGAGATCTCGGAAACCCAAGCCTTCGCGTTCGACTCCGAAGCCCAGCGTTTTACCGCTAGGCGCCGGGGCCGAGCGAGAGATCGAGGAACTCTCGGGCCCGCCGAAGCTGTTCCTCGACGAAGCCGAAGGAAGTGGACCCCGAAGACTTCTTGTTGGCAACGCTGCCCTTTGGCGTGAGGAGTCTTCGGGGCACGTCGGCGAGCGCCGGGTGTGCAGCCGCGAGCTCCTCATCGGAGACCTCTTCTAAGGATATCCCCGCCTCCTCGCACCGCCGGACGAGTTGCCCGACCGCCCGGTGCGCCTCGCGGAACGGCACGCCTCGCGCGGCTAGAAAATCCGCGAGCTCGGTCGCCAAGGCGAAGCCGCCCGCCGCTCGTGCCATACGCTCTCCACCGAAGGAGGCGGTGCGGAGCATCTCCGGCAGCACGGCTAGCACGGCGAGAATCTGGTCCACGGAATCTAAGAGGGGCTCTTTGTCCTCCTGGAGGTCCTTCGAGTATCCTAAGGGGAGACCCTTAAGGGCGATGAGCAGGGCGTTCAGGTTACCGATAAGCCGCCCGGCTTTGGCGCGCGCTAGTTCGTAGGCGTCGGGGTTCTTCTTCTGGGGCATGATCGAGGAACCGGAGGAGTAGGCGTCGTCGAGGATAGCGAACCCAAACTCCGAAGAGGTCCAGAGTATCCACTCCTCCCCGAGCCTAGACAAATGTACCCCCAAGACGGCGCAGGCGTAGAGGAGGTCCAGGGCGAAGTCTCTCTCGGAGACGGCGTCGAGAGAGTTGACGAGCGGCTCCATACCCAAAGCCCCAGCGGTTAGCGCCGGGTCCACGGGGTGCGGCGTCCCACCCAACGCGGCGGCGCCCAGAGGCGAGACGTTAGCCGCCTCGCGGGCCGCGTCGAGGCGCTTGAGGTCCCGCTCGAAGGCCCAGAAGTGGGCGAGGAGATGATGAGAGAGCAGGATCGGCTGCGCCCGCTGCAGGTGCGTGTAGCCGGGCATGACGAGACCCTTGTGCGTCTCGGCTATCGTCAGGAGCGCGCGCATCGTCTCGAGCAGGCCGTCTCGTATGCGTCCTGCGGCATCCCGAACGAAGAGGTGCAGGTCGAGCGCCACCTGGTCGTTGCGGCTCCGACCCGTGTGCAGCTTGAGCGCCACGTCTCCGACGATCTCGCGCAACCGCCGCTCGACGGCCGTGTGCACGTCCTCGTCCTTAAGAGACCACGAGAACAACCCCGATTCGATCTCTTCGAGCACCACGCGCAAGCCCCGCACCAGCTCCCCGGACTCCTCTTGCGTAACCATCCCCTTTTGGCCGAGCATCCGGGCGTGGGCGATGGAGCCTCGTATATCGTACGGGGCGAGCCGGATGTCGAAAGGAATAGAGGCATTCAGCTTCTCGAAGGCCTCCGCCGGGGACAAGCCGAACCTGCCGCCCCAGAGGGGATTTCTCTTCTCCTCACTCATGTGCGGCAGTTTATCGAAGGGAACGCCCCGCGAACATAGGCGGTAAAACGCCTCGACCCACGGGTCGCCTAGAAGAGCCCGGTGCGATGCAGAGATCTTCCCCTACATTTGCTACCCGCCGCTGGGAACAGGCTCGCCGCTCCCGTCGAGCAAACTCTCCTTCCGATACTTCCTAATAGCAGACTTGAGGGTGCTCAGGCCGAGGGTGGCGTTGCGGGTGCGACTGCCGACGGCCTCGCGCCCGACGCGGTCCACGAAGGCATCGTAGTCGATGGCAAGGACTTCGTCTATCGTGAGCCCGTCGTTTAGCACCTGCTCCAGGATCATGCTCGTGGCCCCCTGGCTTATGGTGTCGCCCTCGCCGGTGAAGGAGAGGTCCTTTATGCGCCCCTCCTCCCCGACATTGAGGTAGATCACGACCGAACCCCCGCACTCGGAGCTCCCGCCGGGCATCGCCACGTCAGCGTCCTCCAGGACTCCTCGATGGCGACGGTTCTGGTAGTGCTCGACGAGCACCGCTATCTGATCCTGGCGGCCCAAAGCCCTAGGCTCTTACCTCTCTATGGGGGCGCGCACGGAGTTGCCCCACTCGGTCCAGGAGCCGTCGTAGTTCCTGACCTTGTCGTACCCGAGCAAGTAGCTCAAGACGAACCAGGTGTGGGAGGAACGCTCCCCTATCCGGCAGTAGGCTATGACGTCGTCGCCTTCGGAAAGACCGGCCTCTCCTTCGTAGATCTCGCGCAGCTCGCCGGCACTCTTGAAGGTGCCGTCGTCGTCCCGAGCTGCCCTCGCCCAGGGCACGTTGGCCGCACCCGGGATGTGCCCGCCCCTCAAGGCGCCCTCCTGAGGGTAGTCCGGCATGTGGAGGAGCTCGCCCGAGTACTCGCCCGGGCTCCTCACGTCCACCAGCGGGTCGTGCCCCTCTATGTGGCTCATCACGTCGTCCCTGAAGGCCCGGATCTTCGAGTCATCCCTCTCGGGTACCGGGTACTCGGTGCGGGGGAAGGAGGGCACCGCTTGCGTCATCTCGCGCCCCTCGGCCTCCCACTTCTTGCGCCCGCCGTCCATCACCGCGACGTTGTCGTGCCCGAAGAGCCTGAAGACCCAAAGCGCGTAGGTCGCCCACCAGTTGTTCTTATCCCCGTAGAAGACGACCTTCGTGTCGGGGGAGATGCCCTTTTCGGCCATCAGCTCAGCGAAACGCTCGGGCTCTAGGTAGTCCCTGACCAAAGGATCGTTCAAGTCCTCGACCCAGTCTATCTTCACAGCGTTGGGGACGTGCCCTATGTCGTAGAGGAGCACGTCCTCGTCCGATTCGACGATCCTTATGTTCTCCGTGTCGTCCAGGTGCTGGGCGACCCACTCGGTCGTCACCAGCGCTTCGGGGTGCACGTAGCCCTTCTGCTCTATCTCTTGCTCCATCAGCCACTCCTCTCCTACGATGTCAACGGCTCAAGAGCACATTCTAAACTATCTCCGACAAACTTTGTCGGGAATAGTCGGAGGCGGCCGTGGATCACGGCTCCGATGCGCGGCAGAGGGCTACAGCCGAGTATACTGACCGGCTATGAGGGAGATACGAGGTTACGAGGAGCTTGTCGAAGGGGCCGTCGAGGGACGCCTGGACGGAGAGGCGGCCTATGCTTTGGCACGCTTCGCCTACTCGGACCTTGAGCCCGCGAGGCGGGCGGCGACCGAGGTTCGGGACCGCTTTTTTGGGCCACGCGTCTCTTACTCGCGCAAGGTCTTCATCCCCTTGACCAAGCTCTGCCGCGACAACTGCGGTTACTGCACCTTTGCCCATCCGCCCCGTCCCGGCGAGAGGGCGTACCTGACCCCCGAGGAGGTGCTGGGGATAGCGCGCGCCGGCGCGGAGGCTGGGTGCAAGGAGGCGCTCTTCACCCTGGGGGACAAGCCGGAGAAGCGCTACCCCGAGGCGAAGCGTGAACTCAAGGAGATGGGCTTTTCGAGCACCGTAGAGTATCTTGTACATGCTTGCGAGCTGGTGTTGGAAGAGACGGAGCTCTTGCCGCACGCGAACCCTGGTGTGCTCCTTGAGGAGGAGGTGCAGGCTCTAAGAAAGGTCTCGGTCTCGCAGGGGATCATGCTCGAGCAGATCTCCGAGCGTCTCCTGGAACGGAACATGGCCCACTGGGCCTCGCCGGACAAGGTGCCCGCGCGGCGTCTCGGGACGCTCGACGCGGCGGGGCGCTCGCACGTACCGTTCACGACGGGGATCCTAATCGGGATCGGGGAGACTATAGAGGAGCGGGTAGCCACCCTGCTCGCCATCCGGGAACAGCATGAGAGGCACGGGCACCTACAGGAGTGCATCGTCCAGAACTTTAGGGCCAAGCCGGGGACGCGGATGGCCCTTGCTCCGGAGCCGTCGGAGAGCGAGATGCTCGCGACCATCGTGCTCGCGCGGCTCCTCCTGCCCGAAAGCATGGCCGTGCAGGCGCCCCCGAACCTGGCGGAGCCTACTCAGAACGGGACGCCTTCCTACGCGCGGTACGTAGACGCCGGTATAAACGATTGGGGCGGCGTCTCCCCCGTCACCCCCGATCACGTGAACCCCGAAGCCCCATGGCCACACCTCGAGGAGCTGGAGCAGGCAACCGAAGGCAAGGGCTACATGCTCCTCGAACGGCTCGCCCTCCACCCCGCCTACGCCCTCGACGCGGAGAAGTGGGTGGACGAGAAGCTTCGCTCTAAGGTGTGGGCCGCGATGGACGCTGAGGGCTTCGCGCGGATCGAGCTTTGGGCGCCGGGGACGACCGAGGACATCCCGAACGAGGCGATCCGGGAGGTGCGCGGGGATAGGCACTCGAAGACGCGGTCCGAGTTCGCCCGGGCTCTCGCGAAGGCCGGGGAACAGGACCTGAGCGAAGAGGAGATAGCCTTGCTCTTCACCGCTCGCGGCACGGAGCTCTCCGAGCTTTGCAAGGTCGCCGACGAGCTCAGGAGCGCGGCGAACGGCGACGAGGTCACCTACGTCGTCAACCGCAACATCAACTACACCAACCAGTGCTACTTCCGGTGCCGCTTCTGCGCGTTCTCTAAGGGTCCGAAGTCCCTCAACCTGCGCGGCGACCCGTACCTCTTGGACACCGCAGAGGTCGCCAGGCGAGCCCGCGAGGCGTGGGAGAAGGGCGCCACGGAGGTCTGTATGCAGGGCGGCATCCACGGCCAGTTTACCGGCAAGAGCTACCTGGAGTACCTGCGGGTCGTCAAAGAGGAAGTCCCCGAGTTGCACGTCCACGCCTTCACGCCTTTGGAGGTCTCACAAGGGGCACAGACCCTGGGCCTCTCCGTCAAGGAGTTCTTGGGAGAGCTAAAAGAGGCAGGCTTGGGGACGCTGCCGGGGACGGCAGCGGAGGTGTTGGACGATGAGATCCGGTCAATAATTTGTCCCGATAAGGTCACGACCGCCGAGTGGTCCGAGGTGATGCGAGTAGCGCACGGCTTAGGTCTTCGCTCGACGTCCACGATCATGTTCGGCCATGTAGAAGGCCCTATTAACTGGGCCAGACACCTCCTCGTCTTGCGCGACATACAGGCAGAGACCGGCGGTTTTACCGAGTTCGTCCCGCTACCGTTCGTGCACATGGGCGCGCCGCTCTTCTTGCAGGGCCGCTCTCGCAAAGGTCCGACCTTCGCCGAGGCCCTCAAGATGCACGCCGTAGGACGTATAGCGCTGTACGGCTACATAGACAACGTGCAGGTCTCCTGGGTCAAGATGGGCACCGAAGGGGCGAAGCTCTGTCTAGAGGCCGGCTGCAACGACCTCGGTGGCACGCTCATGAACGAGAACATTTCTAGGGCCGCTGGGGCTAGTCACGGCCAGGAGATGCTGCCGGAGGAGCTAGAGCAGATGATCGGGAGTATAGGACGCACCCCCCGCCGCCGCACCACCCTCTATGGCACGCCCGAGCGGGCGTACTCTTGAGAAACCACTTCCAAAAATCGTGCGGCTCGCAGAGCGAGGGGTTTTGTCCTACTCCCTCTGCGGACCCCTGTAAGTGGCGTTGATCATCGAGTGCCACTCGAGAAGCTCACCGCGTCGCTTCTGTGCTTCTTCCTGGCGCTCGCCCGCCAGGTTCTTCCGCTCGAGCGGGTCTTCGGATAAGTCGTAGAGCTCGTCGGGCTGGTTGTCGTAATAGTAGATGTACTTCTCGTTACCCTCTATGCTCCCCAGGCATACCTCTGATCCCCAGCAGCTGAAATGCAGCATGCGATCCTCGGGTGGCGGTCCGAGGAGTGAGCTGCCCTGGTACGCTCCGCCCTCGATCTCGTAGCCCAACAGATCGGCAACGGTCGGGAGGACGTCTAGGTGGCTCACCGGGGCTTCGACGCGCGCGCCGTTCTCGAACCGCTTGGGATCGTGGACGATCATCGGTATCCTCAAGGCCTCTTCGTGTGGTGTGTTACCGTGCACGTACAGGCCGTGCTCACCGAAGGCCTCCCCGTGGTCGCCGAGGATGACGAAGACCGTATCCTCGTAGAGCCCGAGCTCCTTGTACTGATCGAAGAGACTCTCCAAGAAGGCGTCCTGGAGGCGGATGGCGTTGAGGTAGCGGTTGAGATCCTCATCCTCGACGAATCTTTCCTGCTCGTAACTTTCCGGCACCATGTACGGGTAGTGGGTAATAGAAGTCAAATAGGTGGCCAGGAAAGGCTTGCCCGACCCTTTCTGCTCCGTTAGCCACTCCTCGCTCGGCTCCAGCATGGTCTCTTCTATGGAGAGGCCCATGCCGCCCATCCTCGCGGGCTCCTGCTGATTCAAGGACTCGTATGAGTAAAACTCATCGTAGCTGAAGTTGTTTACTAGATCTCCAAAGTTCTCGAAATTCTTCGTCGACGTCGTGAAGTAAGCAGTACTATAGCCCTGGTCTTCCAGAAGTTCGGGGAGGCATCTCGCCGGTATGCCGCCCGGACTGGCCTCGGGCGCTAAACCGTAAGACGCCTGGACGGGGTGCGGAAAAATTCCGCAGTTAATCGCCACGTTCGCCTTGGTGCTATAAGGCACGTTCGCGTAAGCCCGCTCGGCGAGCAGGCTGTTCTTCGCCAGCTTGTCCAGGAAGGGTGTCGTCTCGAGGTCCTCGTCGTAAGGCGTTACGGACTGCGCGCGCGTCGTCTCTAGAAGGACCAAAACGACGTTGCGCTGCTCGGACCTCGTAGGCAGGAGGCTCGCCGGAGGCGCGTCCGCGAGGCTCGGATAGGAAGCAACGTCTTGGGATTCTTCGCGCCGCAACTCCTTGGCCCCGGTAACCGCCACGTTGACGAGCGGATCCCTCACCAACGGTTTGTTGAGTTGCGTCACCGTCTTCCACTCCTGGCCGGTAATTCGGAGGTACTCGTCGTACGGGTTGAAGTCCTCCTGCAGCGATAGCCAGCCGAACCCGAGCGCTAAAAGACACAGCACAAGAGAGCCGAACAAGGCGGTCTTACTCCCGGTCGAGGGCGACCTTCTCGGCCACCCTCGCCAGCGGACGGCAAGGCGCGTCACGAGCCAGGGGCCCAAAGCCGCGTAGGAGAGGACGGCCACGAGGAGCACCCAGGCCGAGAACGGAATCCCCTGGACGAGCATCGGTCCGAGCTCATGGAACCTGGGGAGCCATAGGGCGATGCTGGTGAAGTCGAGCGTGGTGCCGGTCTCCTGGATGTACTGGTAGGCGACCGTCTTGACCAGCACCACGAGTATCGTGGTGGCGTGGAAGAGAACCAGCACGCCCCAGCGTAAAGGACCCTTACGCGCAGCAGCGAAAAGCCCGATCCAGAGCAACACGTACCCCAGGACGAAGAATACATCCGACCACATCCCATATGCCAGGAAACTGAGGGTCGAAACCCTGAACTGCCCGATACTTTCGACGTTGCGCGATGCCAGGATCAGGGCCTTCAGCGCGAGGTTGTAGACCACGAAAGGGACCAGGAGGCTGAGCACGTAAACCCAATCCTGACGGCTCAAAAGCGCCCTCAAAAGATCTCCTCGTCGTGCTGTTTACCCTGCAGGGTGGTCAGCAGCCTGGCAGGACACGTACATGGCCGCGTCGGCCCTGACGCTCGCACTCTACCTCTACATCCTCGTCGCGTCCCGGCTCCCCGACATGCTTCGGGCGCACCCGTTTCTCGAACACGTTTTGACCGCAACCGGGTGTACCTCCCTGTTTCTCACTGTGCCAGCGGTGTTTTAGCGCCCTGCGTCACTCGTGAGGACCAGCGCCTCGGTCGCTTGCTGGAGGGCGGTTCCTACTCGAGGGTGCCGACGTTTTTGAGCAGTTCCAGCTTGCTCCGCCCGTGGGGTGACTCGTCTATGACCTCGGTGAGGTCGAACCCGCAACGGGCTCTACCCCCGGACGTTACGTGCTCGCCTGCTACCCACAGCGCGAAGCCCTCTATGAGGTACACGTCGCCGTCGACCGCCACGAGGCAATCGTTGCCGTCCTTGCCGTCGTAGAGGGCCAGTTCCTCAAGCGTATACGAACGATAGGTGCTCTCATCAACGACGGCGCCGCTGCTGCCGCTGCTGCTGCTGCTGCCGTCCATCGATCCCAGCAGCCAGTACAGGGCCCCCCCGATCATGGCGAAGCCGAGGACCAAGCCGACAAACGTAACTATAGCGATGTTCTTCGTCAAGTTGGACGAGTTTCTGGAGCAGTTTCGAAGATCTTGTAAAACTCTTCAGCTTCTTGGAGGCACAAGTCGCGCAAGTCCGCGTCTAAGGATTCGCAAAACTCCTTGGCCTGCGTGTCGTCACTGTAATACGAAATGAAGTCTCTAACCACTCCGACGACGCAGTTGGACCTGGCCTCGTAATCTTCGCCCAGCTCGCAGATACCCCTGGTCTTGTCCACGTCGGCAGTGCCCTGCGAGGAGGCGTCCCGCCCCAGGCTCTGGTAGCACGTCGGCCGATAATCGTCCTCGACCCCCGCGCAGAGGTCGAAGACCTTGGTAAAGTCGTACGACTGCGTCTGCAGGGCGTACGAGGTCTGCATCTTATAGCACTCGTGTTTGTACTTGGTCTCTAAGTCGGTGCAAGGGTACAGGGGTTCGTCGGCTTTCAGATACTTGGAGGGGTGGCTCGGGTTGCTCTGGGCCATTACGTTCTCCATGAACGCCCCGCTGTAACAAGACTCCCTCTCCCAATCGTCCTGCAACGTGTCGCACGTCCCGAGAGACTCAAACAGCTCGTTCTGCTGGATGCCCATGAAGCCGTGGCCGAGCCCGTGGACGCAGTTGTAGTGATAGAAGGAACGCTCTTGGTTCTTGCGCATATCGGCGCAGATCGTGTTGGCCTCCTCTAGTATCTCGTCGGGTCCGATCTTGGCCACGATGGCCTCCATGGCCCCGTGGTAGTAACCCGACCAGCAGAAGTTATCGCCCCGGCTGTAAGTACTTGATAAATCGCCATGAAGGTCCAAGGCAGCGCGGCCTACGACGTGGGTCAGCTGATGGCACTGGGCTCTCACGAACTCGTTCTTCTCGTATTCGTCCTTGAGATCGGCGAAGGCGGCTTCGACGCCGGAACCACGGACCAGGCCCTGGTAACGCTCCTGGTAGCAGGCGTAGTCGTTCGCCAAATCACCAGAACAATCCGCGGGCGTCTCGCCAGTCGTGGTCGGCTCGCCCGCCGATTGTTGGGCTACTTCGGTGGACGAACGATCCGTGAAAGACGGCCCGACGACGACGATGCCCAACGCGACCAGCGCCAAAGCGGTCAAAACGCCGAATGGCAGCAACCACCACTTATTGAAACCTGCTCTCACGTACCCTCCTCGCCGATCAAACCGCGCCCGCCTAGCTCGGGTCGCTGGGTGAGGCGGTAGACCGTATGATGCATCTGGTGTTCGTCCCGTTGATGTGGCACGCGGGGACTGTACTACCCACCCAAACGAACGTCAACGTCCCTCGTGCTCGAAGCGCGGCCAAAGCCGGGGAGATAGACAATCACTGAAACCACCGGCGCGAACTACGGCCAGGAGATGTTGCCAGAGGAACTAAACAGTAAAGATAGGGCACGTCGCCGCAACACCCTCATGGGCCCCCAGAGCGCGAGTGTATCAGGCCCGGTAAACCACGAGCTCGGCGAGCGGCTTCCGGGAGCGGCGCTTCAGGGGATCTCCTTCCGCATATCCTAGGGTGAGGAGCGCGTGCGGGATAAGTCTGGGATCGAGTCCGAGTGCCCCCGTGACCTTCTCCGGGCAGAACAAGGGGGCACACATCCAGCCTACGTCCAATCCCAGGGAGTAGGCGGCGAGCAGCATGTTCTGGGCCGTCGCCCCCAAACTCTGAACGGCCATCGCCGTTTCGTTCTGCTGACGAGCGGAGTCCGGGTAAATGTCTAGATCCTCTAAGTACAGGCAGAGCAGTACTAAGACTGGCGCGGCGAGCAGCCTCTTTCGGGAGCCCTCGAGGCGTTTCTCGACCACCTCGTCGCTCTGGCCGTCCATCTGCAGGTTGGCCCGCCACTCTTCCCCCATCGCCTCCGCCAGACGCGTCTTCGTCTCTTCCTGCGAGATCACGGCGAAGCGCCAGGGCTGCCTGCCGTGCGGCGACGGCGCCCACCGGGCGGCTTCGAGCACCCTCTCTATGACCTCTTCGGGCACCCCTCGGTTCAGGTAGCGCCGCACCGAACGGCGGCCCGAAAGGGCGTCCATGAGCGGTTCTGCGGCGCCATCCGGGGTATCCAGCGCGCCCCACGAGGCGGCGCGTTCGGGGCAGATGGAGATTACCGGATTCTCCTCTATCTTCATCCGCTCGTACTGGTGGTACTTGCCGCGCAGGAGCCGCACGGCTGCGGCATGCTCTTCTGTACCAGCTTCTACCAGCTTCGCTTGGCCGCGCACCATGACGAACGCCAGGAGGTCCCAATCTTCGACATATCGGTCGGCCACAAGCGCCACCTGCGGGTTCTCCAGGATGTTTCTAACCCTCTTCAGATGGGTCGGCGGGACGTCTTTGGGCTTCTCGTCGAGAGCTATGTAGATCGAGCCCGGCGTGTAGGCGAAGCACACCGGAACCACATGCGGCTCCCCCTCCTCACCGGCGGTGGCAAGCCGGGCCACCCTCTGGCGGACGAGAAAGGCGGTCTGCTCAGGGGTGAGAGCGGTAGGTTCGGCCTTCACACGCTCTCCACCGCGTCGCGGACTTTCG
>JALZEL010000333.1 GCA_030862075.1 Actinomycetota bacterium
GAGGCCGAGATCGAGGAGGCCGGCACGGCTTTGCGCGCGAAGCTCGGGGCCGAGGCGCTCCTCGTTACCCGCGGAGCCGAGGGCATGAGCCTCTTCGAGCCCGGGGCCCGGGCAGTGCACATCCCCGCTGCCAACAAGAGCGAGGTCTTCGACGTGGCCGGTGCCGGGGACACCGTCGTCGCCGCCTTTACCCTCGCCCATCTGAGTGGCGGCAGTTACCTCGAGGCGGCACACTTGGCGAACGTCGCGGGCGGCATCAGCGTCCGGCATGCGGGGGCCATCCCAGTCGGAGCGGGAGAGCTGCGGGACGCGCTAGACGAGCTACTCCAGAGGCTAGGCTAGAAGCCGAGACGAACGAGAGAGGTAGAGAATGAGCGGGCGTAGGATAGCGGCGGCGACCATACAGATGTCCTCGACGCCGGAGAAGGCGGAGAATTTCGAGACGGCGGACGGGCTTGTCCGGCGAGCCGTTTCCGCTGGGGCGGAGCTGGTAGCGTTGCCGGAGCTGTGGAGCTGCCACGGCTTGGAGGAGGTGTACGAGGAGAACGCGGAGCCCGTCCCCGGACCGACGACGGAGTTTTTGGGCGGGTTGGCGCGGGAGCTTGGCGTGTGCGTGCTCGGCGGGTCTATCCTGGAGAGCGGGCCCGGCGCGGAGAGGCTCTTCAACACCTCTACTTTCTTCGATCCCTCCGGCGCGTTGGTTGCCGTGTACCGCAAGATCCACCTCTTCGACGTCAAGGCGCCCGACCGGGAGTACCTGGAGAGCAGGACCATCGCGCCGGGGCGAGAGATCGTGACCGCCCAGGCTGGCGCCACGACTTTAGGCCTCTCTGTCTGCTACGACCTGCGCTTTCCGGAACTTTACCGGCTCCTGGCGCTCGAAGGTGCCGAGGTTCTTGCGGTGCCCGCGGCGTTCACCCTCCAGACCGGCAAGGACCATTGGGAGCTCTTGCTCCGGGCACGGGCGGTCGAGAACCAGGCGTTCGTGCTCGCCCCGGCCCAGTGGGGGCAGAAGGCCGACGGGCGCTGGACCTATGGGCGCAGCATGGTCGTGGACCCGTGGGGGATGGTCCTCGCCACGTGCCCCGACCGCGACGGTTACGCTCTCGCGACCCTCGACCTCGACTACCTCGATCGCTTCCGGACAGAGTTCCCCGCCCTCGCCAACCGCCAGCCCGAGGCCTACGGTTGGCAGTAGCTGACTAAAAGGCTCCGAGGAGCGTACCGAGGAGGGCCAGGATCACGACCGAGCCCGCCACCGGCAGGAGCGCCGCGCGGGCGACCTCGCCTTCGCGCCCGAGCATCCCGACAGCGGTCGCGGCCAGAACCAGACGCTGCGGTGCGATCATGCTAGCGTGGCTGCCGGTGACGTTCTGTATGGCCGCCACGAGGACCTCCGGGTTCCCCAAACTCTGTGCCGCCTCAACTTGCAGGGGCATGAACAGCGCGTTCGATGCCGCATTAGACCCGGTGAGCGCCCCACCCAGAGCACCGATCACCGGCGCCACCGCCGGGTAGAGAGGGCCGAACGCCACCGCTCCCAGCGCCAACGTCGCCGCTGCCCCCGACGCCGCCAACACCTGCCCCGCGAGCACGAACGTCACCACCGCCCCCGCCGTCGGCAACCACTGCCAAAAGGTTTGTCGAATAGCCGAAAAGGCCATCTTGTCCCCCAGTCCGAGCAGAAGTGCCGCGAACGCTGCCGAGAGAAAGAGCGCGAGACCAGGCCCCGTGAACGCAGGTCCCAGAGACGACAACCACCCTTCCACGGGGCCGGGACCGTTCGCCGTCGCTAGTAGGGCGAGCAGGAGCGCATAGGGCAAGAACGAGGTTACAGGGACGCCGAGCTCACGGAGCCTGTGTCGCCGGACGGCGAGAAATATCCCCGTCGCTGCGAGTCCCCCCAAAGCGCCCGAGAGCTCCGGGACGAGGAGCAGGCTCGTCAGAAGCGTCCCCACACCAGCGACGAGCCCGAGGAACAGGGCTTCGGCCCCCCGGCGTTTAATGCCCGTCCACCCGCCGGCGAGCGCCACGGCGGCGACGGCGTAGACGGGAAAGAGGGGCAGGCTCAGGAGTGCGCTTGCGTCGGAGAGCTCTTCAAAGGTCGTGCCGGAGAGATCCGCCCCGACCACGGTCCCTATCCCCAAAGCCCCCCACGGCACCGCGCATTGCCCCCAACTGGCCAAAACCGCCGCCTTAATAGGCGAAAAACCCGCCGCGAGCAGGATCGGCGCGCTGATCACCACCGCGACCCCGAACCCCGTCACCGACTCGAAGAAGGGCGCAACCCCTACCACTACCACCAGCGCCAAAGCCTCCCTCTCCCGCTCCAGCCGCCCGAGGAACTCCGACACCCTCCCAACAGCCCCGCCTACCAACAGGAAGTTGTAGAGCAAGAGCCCCCCGAAGAGCACGTACAACACCTTCCCTGAGGTCCCGAACCCGTCAAAGAACGCGCAAGCCAACCCAGAGGCTCCCAAGCCAGGGTACAAGAACGCCCCCGCGAGCGCCGCGATCAGCGCCGCCACCCCCGACCACACCGCCGGCCACCGCAACCAGATCAGCGTCACCCCAGCAACGACGAACGGTGCCCCCGCGGCAAATACCCTAAGTATTCTACCATGGTAGAATATTGTCTACCAAATGGGCGACGAGAGCACAAGGAACGATCCTACGGTCGAGGATCAGGCGGCTTCTGAGCGGTTCGGGGTTCGCGTCCGGGGTTTGCGCCGCGAGCGGGGGTTGACTCTGGAGGGGTTGGCGGAGCGTTCGGGGGTGAGCCGCGCCATGATCTCCAAGCTAGAGCGGGGTGAGAAGAACCCGACGCTCGTGGTCGTGGCCAAGGTCGCAGAAGGGTTGGGCGTCACCCTCTCGCAGTTGGTGGGAGTGGAGGAGAAGCGCGAGGTCGTGGTGGTGCCCCGCGAGAGGCGGATGGTGATGCGCGATCCGGAGACCGGCTTCGAGCGGCAGCTTCTCTCCCCGAGCTTCGGGGGCCGGGGTGTCGAGTTCATCCTCAACGTCGTTCCCGAAGAGTCCACGTCCAGCGAGTTCCCGCCGCACCGCCGGGGCGTGGAGGAATACGTGGCGGTGGAGAAGGGACGCCTGAGGGCCGTTATCGGGGGCGAGGAGTATCTCCTCGAAGAAGGGGACGCCTTGTACTTTGAGGCCGATGTCTCACACCGGTTCGACAACGTCGGTGACGGCGAGTGCAGCTACTATCTGGTCATCGTCTCGAAGGGGACTTGATCG
>JALZEL010000335.1 GCA_030862075.1 Actinomycetota bacterium
ACCGGCGGCCGCGCAAGATCTGGGGCATCGGGCTTAATTACGTCGAGCACGCAGGTGACCTCTCCGAGAGTGCTCCCGCCGACGAGCCGGCGAGCTTCATGCGACCGGACACGACCATTATCGGGCCCGGCGACGAGATTGTGTTGCCACCCCAGTCCGAGCGCGTGACCGCCGAGGGCGAACTCGCCATCATCATCGGGCGTGAGGCTAAGGACGTCTCCGAAGAGGATGCTTCCTCCGTCGTCGCGGGCTTCACCACGGTTCTGGACATGACCGCCGAAGACATACTGCGCAGGAACCCCCGCTACCTCACACGCTCTAAGAGCTTCGATACCTTCTTCTCCTTTGGCCCCGAGCTCGTAACTCCCGACGAGATTGAGGACGTGGACGCCCTGGAAGTCGCTACGGTGCTCAACGGCAAGGTCCACCGCCGTAACGCCGTCTCTAACATGACGTTCTCTCCGTGGTGGCTCGTCTCATTCCACTCGTGGGTCATGACTCTGCTGCCGGGCGACGTGATTTCGACGGGGACGCCGGGAGCGGTGGTCATACAGGAGGGAGACGTGGCCGGATGCCGCATTACCGGCTTCGAGCCGCTCTCTAACCCCGTCGTCCGCTAGCCACGTAGAGGTATCAGAGCGGCTTAGAGTGTCATATCAGGCGAGGGACAGCTCGACCTCCGGCTCTTGGCCCACGGTGGCGGAGAAGCGGACCTTAAGGCGTTGTAACGTTGTATCATCTTCGGGGAAGTGCGTGCTGCCCGCGGCCTATACGAGAAATGAAACTTTATCCAGCCTAACCTCATCTTATGGTCGCGGGTTGTCATCTCGTGAGCAGCGAGCGGCTCGAAGGGAGGCTATGCTCTGTTCTACGTGCAATCTCGAAGGTAGCCTTAGGAAACACCCCTTCTACGCGACTCTGTGAATAGAGCATGAGAAGAGCATACCGGATGGCGAAACAATGGGCTACCTGCACACGTATGAGAGACCGTGGAGGCGTATTACCGTGCGCCATGGTGAATTGCTTATCCCAACCTTGAGAGGTGGCTATCTGGTGAGCAACGATGAGGTGAAGCGGATGGAGTATCGGAAAAACGATGCTCGAGAGAGAGTCGTAGATAGTGACCGGGGCCAGGGGCCGGAGGACCACCTCGAGATCGGTACTCACGACCCGCGACGCGGCGAAGAGGATAGATATCGAAACGCGGCAGGGCATACTTCGGCCATGCAGGGCTCACTACCGAAACGGGAAGCGACCTCGCCATGGGTCAACTGGCAGTCCGCGCTGTACGTGTTCGTTTTGGGCGCCTCTTGCCTAGTCCTGGTTCCCCTTACGAGCCTATGGTGGATCGTCCTGGTCTTGGGTACAGTCATACCGCTCGCGCTCGCCGTGTTGGAAAGGGCCGACCTCAGACTCGGGAGACCCGACGACAAAAAGGGCAAAGAGCGGGAGCTTCTCCAAGCGCTGACCGAACAAGGCGAGATCACGCCCGCCACTGCCGCCATGCGAACCTCGCTCACCGTCGGTGAGGCCTCGAAGATGCTCGACGCGCTGGCCGGTAAGGGTTACCTGAAGCTCCAAGCGGAAGACGGGGTAATGACCTATGCCCTCAGGGGGCGAGACCGGAGTCTCGCGCCTGGCGAGGTCTCTGCCTCTCCCGATCTAACGTCGCAGAGCAACTCAGACTCGAAGCGGCTCGAAGACCCACTGAGCGAGCGGGAGCTAGAGGTACTCGCCCTCCTTGCCTCCGGCAGGACCAACGCCGAGATCGCCAAAGACCTCTTCGTCGCCGTGGGCACGGTCAAGTCCCACGTCAACAATATCTACCGCAAGCTCGACGCCGGTAATCGCACCGAGGCCATCACTCAGGCCCGCCAGCTGAAGCTGCTACGTTAGGCACCTGCTGACCATCTGTTAGGCTCCCGACGCGGGACTGGACCGCAGCGGCCCCGAATAGCGCCGCCACCCTTCTTGGGGTGGCTCATTCTCCGTTTCGGCAACGCGAATAAACCACCGATGAACCACCCAGATCTATCTTTTGGCCGATGACTCTGCAACCGGTTCGGCCGTAGATTCATCCTTGCAAAGATCAATAGAGAAGAGGAGGCATCGAAGGATGAGATTCGCGCCGCAAAGAGGAGGTTTCAAGTGAGGATAGTATTCATAGCCCTGCTTGGCCTAGTCCTAGGGTTCTTCTTTGGCGAGGCGCTGGCCGCGATGGCCGGCATGATCAGCTTCACCGTGTTCAGCAGCACCCCCTCCGGGCTAGTGCTCTGGATGGTGAGGAGCTTGCCGCTCGTCTCTGCGCTCGCGTGCGCCGTCGTAACGGTCGCCGTGTACCTCCGCCGCAGGGCGGGCTAGCGCCGGTGCCATTCCGAGAGGAGATGACGTGAAGCTCTCACGCAAAGAATTCCTCAGGCTCAGCCTCGCCGGAGGAGCCGGGCTATTCCTGCCGCTCGGCGTCTTTGGATGCGGCGGCCTGACCGCCGGCAACAACAGCGCCCATGGCAGTGCGGGCGCGTTGCTCAAAAGTGCGGCCAGGCTGCCGGAGCCGTTCACGATCCCGCTTCCCATCCCCCCGGTGCTGGAGCCTGTACACACCGACGCCTCGGCCGAATACTACGAGATCACCCAGAAGGTCGGCCGAGCGGAGATCCTGCCCGGGCTCAAGACCGAGGTGTGGGGCTACGAAGGCATCTTTCCGGGACCCACGATCGAGGCGCGGCACGGGCGACAGACCGTCATCCGGCACCGCAATGAGTTGCCGGTGCCGACGGTGGTGCATCTGCACGGCGGCAAGACCCCGACCGAGCACGACGGCTACCCTACGGACGTGGTGATGCCGGTAGGCAGCCGTGAGTCCGGGCACGGTAACCACGGCGGGCACGCAGAGTTAAACGTAATCGGGGAGGGAACCTTCGATTATAAGTATCCCATGGACCAGTCCGCCGCGACCCTCTGGTACCACGACCACCGACTGGACTTCACCGGCCCTCAGGTCTACAAGGGGCTGGCCGGGTTCCACCTCATCCGGGACGAGGAGGAGGAGGCGCTTGGGTTGCCGGCGGGCGAGCAGGACGTCCCGCTAATGATCTGCGACCGCGCATTTACCGAGGACGGCTCGTTCGACTACCCTTCCCTCGATCCGTCGCTGAAGGGTGAGCCGGGAGTCGAGGGGGAGTACATGAGCGGGGTGCTGGGGGACTGCATCCTTGTCAACGGCGCTCCGTGGCCGGTCTTAGAGGTCACGAACACCCTCTACCGCTTCCGGCTCCTTAACGCCTCCAACGCCCGCCGCTACCGGC
>JALZEL010000348.1 GCA_030862075.1 Actinomycetota bacterium
TGCGCATGCCGCCGGGGTCCACGGAGTTCACGCGGGTGCCGCGTTCTTCTAGCTCAGCAGCCAGTATCTGGGTGAGGCCCTCCATGCCGAACTTGCTGACCGAGTAAGCGCCCCACTCGGCCCGGCCCTCGACGCTCACGCCGCTCGTCACGTTGACGATCGAACCGCCCTCCGGTATGTGCGGTATGGCGAACTTACAAAGCAGGAAAGGACCGGTGAGGTTGGCGTCCAACACGCTACGCCACTCGTCCTCGGGGTACTCCTCTAGCGGCACCCGGGGCCCTAAGAGGCCCGCGTTATTTATGAGCACGTCTATCTTGCCGAACCGCTCGACCGCCGCCCCGACCAGCTTCTCGACGTGCGCGCTTCGTGACACGTCGCCCGGGAACGCGAGGGCCTCGGCTCCTTCACCCTCGGTTTCCTCGACGACCAGGTCCAATGAGTCCGCGTTGCGCGAGTTCAAGACCAGGTTCGCGCCCGCCTTCGCGCAGGCGAGCGCAAGGGCCTTGCCAAGCCCCCGGCTCGCGCCGGTGATCACGACGACCTTTCCTTCCAGCATTTTTGCTCCCTCCTACGGCAGTCAGCTTTCAGCGATCAGCGCCCGGCTTCTGATGGCCTACCATCTCGGTCCCAGCAACCTTTCGGAGCCGCGGCCCTTGCAGTTTACGATCCCCGTGGGCGCCGTTCACCCAGACTTTCGCTGCATGATACAAAGCCGATGGCTTCCTTCCTGCAAATTCTCGCCACTTAGCGTATAAAGGGGCCGTGATCGATACGGCGTCGAAAAGGATGGCGAACAGTGTACGGTGAGAACGCGCCGCCGACTTGGGCGCGGCTGCCAGGCGCTCGCTGTAGGGCCGTCGAACACCTGACGAAGCTCGAGGGCTTGCAGGATTTCGAATTTCTTTCGGGGCTCGACGAGGGGTTCTTCCAGTCTTTGGCGATCTCGGCGGCGGTGCTGGAGATCGGGGCGGGTACCACCCTTTACAGGGAGGGCGAGCCCTCGGGGGCGGTCTACTTCATGCGCGAGGGAAGGGTGAAGCTCTACCGCTCCTCGGGTGGCCCGAAGGCGCGCGACCAGATCCTAGGCGTCGTAGGCGACGGTTCGGTCCTCGGGCTCGCCTCGGCCCTCGAAGGCAAACCGCAGAGCCAGGGCGCGACCGCCCTCACCGACTGCATCCTCTACGCCGTCTTCCGCGACGACCTCGTGAACCTGATGGCCTCCTACCCCGAGGCCTTCCTCCGACTCGCGCGGACTTTGGCGGCCCGCAACCGCGAGCTCGAAGACCTCGTCGGTGACCTCGTCTTCCACAGCGCTCCCCAGAGGGTGGCCCGCATGCTCCTCGACCTCGCGACCGAAGAGGGACGCGTCACGAAGAGGGGCGTCGTCTTCGATCCGTCCTTGAGCAGGCAGGAGATGGCCGAGGCCACCGGCATCTCCCGCGAAGCCCTCTCACGCACGCTCAGCAGGCTCGCCCAGGAAGGCATACTCGACCTTGGGGGGAAGAGGATCACCATCCTCAAACCCGCCGAGCTGCGCGCCCGTACCTGAAAACCCCTCGCAACGAGACCGGGATTTGATCCAGGTCACATACGACCATGACCAGGATCATAGACACCGATGATGGCGATCAACGGCGGGTGTTGGGGCCGTTTTTTGGTTGGTATAAAGGCCCTACGTGGTACGCGAGTTCCGAGAGGAGGAACAGCACATTGACCTACGTTATTACCGAGCCGTGTATCGGCACGAAGGACCAGAGCTGCGTCGAAGTGTGTCCGGTGGACTGCATCTACGACGGGGGGGACCAGTTCCTGATCAACCCCGAGGAGTGCATAGACTGCGGGGCCTGCGAGCCCGAGTGCCCGGTTGAGGCCATCTACCCGGAGGACGAGGTCCCGGAGGAGATGGAGAGCTACATCGCCAAGAACGCCGACTACTTCGAGTAAAGCTAAACCGGACTGAATAGAGGGAGAGGCTGCACTTGTGGCCCCTCCCTTTTCTTTGATCGAGTCCCCTGGCCCCCGGAGCCCCGGCTCTCTACCCGAGCACCTCCGCCGGGCCGACCCGGACTCGGGCGTCGTCTTCCGAGACCGCCCGCCCGAGCTGGGCGAGGCAGCGCTTGAGGTGGATGGAGACGGCATTGCGCGCGAACGACGTCCTGATGAGCTTCTCTATGGCCGGCTCCATAGAGCTGAACTCCGTACGGAACTCGGCCAAAGCGCCGTCGCCGCACTCCCTTATGACGCACTCGCCACGCCCGCGGACGCGGCAGCCGCGACTCTCGTAGGTCCAGCTCAGGAGCGCCGGAGCCTCGGCCTCCTCCAGGACGCTCAGGATCCTCTTCCTCAGCCCCAGCGCCGAGATCTCCCACTCCGAGACCATGCCGGGCTCGTCGGAGCCTTCGAGCACCTCGACGCGACGCACACCGGACGCCCACCTCGGGAAAGAGCGCACGTCAAGCACGGCCTCGTACAACCACTCCGGAGGAACGGGCACGAATACGCTCGCCCCCAGCCCCCGGCTCACGGCCCTGGACCCTTCAACCGTTTGCATGGTGCCGATTTTATACTGGCTTGAACAAAAGTACATCTCGCGTGAACAAAACTTTATACTCTCCGTATGGAGCGGTGGCGGACACTCGGGGAGGCGTACCTGTACGAGAGACCATGGTGTTCCTTTCGGGTGGACGAGGTAAGGCTGCCAGACGGGGCACAGATCGAGTACGGCGTCCTCGAGAGCGCGGGGTTCGTGGCGGTGGTGCCGGTGACGGAGGGGGGCGACGTGGTGCTCGTCAAGCAGTGGCGCCAACCGGTCGGCTCTTTCACCTTGGAGCTTCCTGGCGGGGGCGTGGGAGAGGGCGAGGATCCCGAGGAGACCGCCCGGAGGGAGTTGTTGGAGGAGACCGGGTATCGCGTGGAGGATCTCGCACCCTTGGTCTCGGTGCACACGACCCCCGGGAGGGCCACGGAGGTGTGCTACCTGTTCCGCTGCAGGGCGGTGCGTGCACTTGCTGGGCCACGACCGGAACCGACGGAGTTCGTCTCAGTGGTGGAGATGCCGCTTATGGAAGCGGTTGGGAAAGTTTATGGCGGTGAGATCACCGCCGCCACTACGGCGCTCGGGCTTCTGGTGGTCTCCCGGGAGGCGGCGGGCGGTTGTGCGTAGGTAGCATTTGGGTTACATTAAGTGCAAAAGAGCAACCGGGGAGTTCCTGGCGAAGGAGCTGAGAGGGCGCTAAAGCCGCGCCGACCCGAGGAACCTGATCCGGGTAATACCGGCGGAGGGAGAGATGCAGAGAATCTGGGCACGACCGATCATGGCGTTTCGAACGCGGTCCCGAGCGCGCCCTTATGGCTCCTCCGGTCCTGGTTCCCGACCGGAGGAGGTCGACGGTGGTGCGCTGCCATACATGTGTTAGTTTGCAGGGAATAATAGAAGAGCGGCCTCGGTCCCCGCTGCGTAAAACCCTATGTCGCTCCGGGAAGGGCTTCGCATGGGTGTCTTAGAGTTGCTCGAGCGCCACCCAGGAGCGTGGCGAGGAGCTAGCCGGCATCCTCTCCTGGACGCGGTGCGCGAGGGTACCCTGGCCCCTGAAGCCTTCGAAACCTGGCTGGCGCAGGACCACCTTTTCGTCGCCGACCTGCTGGTCTTCCAATCCCGGCTGCTCTCCCGGGCTCCACGTTCGGACCAGGCGGTGCTCGCGGGCGGCCTGGCGGCGGTCGAGGCCGAGCTGAGATGGTTCGAAGAGAAGGCCGGAGAGTGCGGGATAAAGCTCGAGGCGCCGCGTCATCCCACGACCGCGGCCTACCGCGATTTCCTGATCGCCCTCGAACACGAGTCCTACACCGCCGGGATAACCGCCCTATGGGCTCTAGAGCGGGCGTACCTCGAAGCCTGGAGGAGCGCTGCGCCCGGGCATCCCGATTACCGGGAGTTCGTAGAGCACTGGACGACGCCGGAGTTCGCCGACTACGTGGCCGGGCTCGAGAGGGCCGTTAATTCTGCCCTGGATTCAGGCGGCGAAGTGGAGCGGGCCGAGGCCGCCTTTTTGGAAGTAGCCCAGCTCGAAAGGGATTTCTGGGAGATGGCCTTTTCGGCCTCTCTGACGGGTGGCAACGGATGAGCCTGGCTAAGGCTTTGTGGGAAGAGAACACCGACCTTGCCAGGGCGGCGCTCGAGCACCGCTTCGTACGTGATCTTGGGAACGGCACCTTGCCGCTCGAGAGCTTCAAAGAGTACGTCGCTCAGGACGCCTTCTTTCTCGAGTCCTTCGCCCGGGCCTACGCGCTGGCTCTGGCCCGAAGTCCCGACCGGAAGGGTTTGCGCGACTTCTCCGGGCTCGTAGCGGGGGTCATCGAAGAGCTCGAGGTGCACGAGGGCTATGCGGCCCGCTGGGAGGTGGAGCTCGGTGAGGTCGAGCCCGAGGAGGCGACACTCTCCTACACCAACTTCCTGCTGTCTACCGCTGCCCTGGGCGACGTCGGCGAAACCTGTGCCGCAATGACCCCCTGCATGCGGCTCTACGCCTTCTTGGGCCAGAGCCTGGCGGAGAGAGGCTACGACGAGGGCGACGCTTACGCGGAGTGGATCCGAACCTACTCGGATCCCGAGTTCGAGGCTTTGGCCGCCAGGCTCGAGGGCCTGCTGGATCGTTACACCGTCGACACACCCGATGTAAGAGCTGTCTACCGGCGGGCGATGATCCTCGAGCTGGCTTTCTTCGAAGCCAGCTTCGAGGCCGGAGCGGAGGACGTCGGATGAGCGGAGAGCTAAGAGCCGGACTTTCAGTCAAACAGGCCTCGCCTTTAGCAAGAAAGGAGGGTGCTGATGAGTAGCTGGACTGCGGGAGCGTTCATACTCCTCGTGGCTTTGGGGTTTGCGGGGGCGGGGGTAGTCTATGCTCGGGGACGCGTCGGTTCTCTTGAGAGCTACATCACTGCCCGGGGTACGATCGGGGTGCCGGCCACCGCGGCGACGTTGGTGGCCTCCGGAATGGGGGCTTGGATCCTCTTCAGTCCTGCGGAGGCGGCCACCCGGGGTGGGTTGCCCTCCATCCTGGGCTACGCTTTGGGCGCGGCGGCTCCTTTGCTCGTCTTTATCCCTCTGGGCAACCATCTCCGGCAGATGATGCCCGAGGGGCATACCCTGACCGAGTACGTGTGGCACCGTTACGGAAAGGGCATGTACATCTTCACCCTGCCGGTAATCCTCTTCTACATGTTCATCTTCCTGGCCGCCGAGATCACCGGCATATCTCTGATGGCCAACCTCATAGCCGGCGTTCCCCTGTCCTATACGGCCACGATCGTCGTCGGAGCGACCCTGGCTTACACCGCCTACGGCGGGCTCAAAGCCTCCATCTTCACGGACGTGGTGCAGACCCTCCTGATCCTACCGCTTCTGGCGGCGATAGTGATCGCAGGATACGTGATCCTGGGCGGGGTAGGACACTCCGCCGCGGGACTCGCGGACAGGGCGCCGGAGCTGACCCGATGGGACAACCTCTCCGGTATCGAAGGAGGTCTGACCCTGATCATCGCCATTCTGGCCGCGAACCTCTTCCATCAGGGCTACTGGCAGCGGGTCTACGTCATCCGTGACGCCGGCTCTCTGCGGAGGGGGTTTTTGATCGCGGCCGTGGCGGTGATCCCGATAGTCTTCGCGATGGGCCTCTTCGGGCTCGCGGCTGTCGGGTTGGACAGGGCCCAGACACCCTCGGTGGCGCTGTTCAGCGTCCTCCTGGAAGCTCTGCCAGCATGGCTGGCGGTGGGACTCATCATTCTCGGACTGGCCCTCGTGATGAGCAGCGCCGACACGCTACTGAACGGCATCTCGAGCCTCGTCGCCGTGGATCTCGGCCGGGCGGTGCTCCGGGCGCAGGAGCGCTTCTTACTTAGAGCGGCCCGGATCGCTACTCTGATCCTGGCGCTTCCGCTCGTCCTGATCGCCTCCCAGGGCTACAGCGTGCTCTACCTGTTCCTCGTGGCCGATTTGGTATGCGCGGCGGCGGCTTTCCCCGTCTTCTACGGGCTCTATAGCGAACGCTACACCGGGCTGGCCGCGATGCTCGGTACCCTGGCTGGCTTGGTAGCCGGAGCCTTCGTTTTCCCGGATCCGGCTATGACCCGCGGCAGCCTGCTCGGGGCTTTCATCCTGGCTACTGGGTTCTCGGTGGCCGTCTCCCTGGCGCTGACGCCCTGGCGAAGCCGGCGGAGAGCGTTCGACTCGGGGTCACTCGCAAGAGCGGGGCGGCGCCTGGGAGAATGAGGAAGCTATGAACGTGATCCCGGATCATCATTGAGGAGGTTGCCGATGAAAAAGGTGATAAGCATAGCGACCAGCGACTCCGGGGCGGGGGCCGGCATCCAGGCCGACCTCAAGACCTTTTTGCGCTGCGGCGTCTACGGGACGACTGCCATCGTCGCGACCACCGCCCAGAACACCACGGAAGTGACGGACATCTACCCCTTGCCTCCGCATGTCGCCGTCGAGCAGATAGAGGCTGTAGTCACCGACATCGGGGCCGATGCCGTGAAGACTGGGATGCTCTTCAATGCCGGTATCATCTCCGTTGTAGCCGAGGCCATCGACCGCCTCAAGCTTCCGAACGTCGTCGTGGACCCGGTGATGGTCGCCGAGAGCGGGGCGGTGCTCCTCGAGCCTGATGCCGTGGGCACCTACAAGAACGAGCTCTTCCCGCTCGCCACGGTCATAACCCCGAACATAAACGAGGCGTTCGCGTTATTGGGCGAGGAGCTGGACGAAGATCGGGTCGAGGATTGCGCCGTGACGCTCCACTCATTGGGCCCGA
>JALZEL010000356.1 GCA_030862075.1 Actinomycetota bacterium
GCCACCACTGACTTTATAGAATGCCGTATCTAGGACTTGCAAGCGGCTCATTGAGACGGTTGATTGAGTAGAAGAGGATAATCATCCCAATCGATGACCCTCTTACCGGCCCAGAGGTTGCTCATCGAGCCGTCCATTACGGCGGTCGCGAACCACGCCATATTCTGGTTGTAGTAGTCGTTGGGGTCCTCGCCCCAGTAAGCGACCTCTGGACCGTCCGTGTAGTCGCCGAGGATCTTCTCAGCGAAGACCTGGTGAGCTATGCCCTGGTCTGCACCGAACAGCAGTCCCGAGAGTACTCCGGCATACGTGGCGGTAGCCTCATAATCGACCGTGGGGTTACCGGCGGGATCGTAGGCTGCGAAGAGCCGACCCTCACGCTCGAGTTCCTGCCGAGGGAAGCTCAGACTTTCGAGGATCTTGAAGGCCCGATCGTCGTAGAACCACAGGTAGTCTAGAGTGATTCGCCAAGGAATCCTGCTCGCGTCAAAGGAGAACTGACCTAACGACCCGCCGGGTATATCCGCTGGGAGGGGCTCCGCGGTGTCGGGGTCTAGGGATATCCAGTCGGGGATGAACCCGGTCTCGCCGCCGAGCTCGGGCGACTTCCCCACCTTTTCGAGGATCTCGTAGGAGGAGTCGACCAAGTCATCCCACTGGTGTCCCGGGTCGGCCTCGGCAAAGATCTTGTAAGCGTAAGGCGAGAGGTAAGATGGGTTGATTGCCGGCTTCGGATACTCCTCATTGCCCCTGGCCCAGTCGCCTGCAACCACCACCCGCTTTTCTCCGACTAGAGACGAACCCACGACGACCGTCTCTTCCTCCCAGACGTCGTCGAGTATCTTCAGGGCCTCCTCCTCGTACCCGGACTCGTCCCACTGCCGGGCGGCGAATAGGAGGGCGAGGGCGGCGTCCGTGTCGGCGTCCGTGGCGGTGTTCTCGTCGGTGACGCCCAGCGTACCGTCGGCCCTCTCACCGTACTTCCAGGCGAGTAGCCCGTCGCCGCGCACCTCCTGCAGGTTCTCCTTCGTCCACCCCCAGACCTCATCGAAAGTCTCCTGATCGTTCATGTACACCGCCCGTAAGAGTGCGTAGGACTGGCCCTCTGAGGTGGTGAGCCCATCCGCTTTCGGGTCCACCGCCCGTCCGTCTTCAACGAAGCGCTCTTTGTAACTCTCCCAGGTATTAGCGAGGATCGGGTCGTCGGGCGCCGGTATCTGGTGCAGCTTGCGGACCCGCAGGAGCTCCATCTTCCAGTCTCCCGAGGAGAAGGTACGTATCCGGTCGGAGTTTTCGCGGGCCTCGGGGATCAGGGATAGATCCCTGCCACCGAGCTCGCTGAGGTTGCCGTCCTCCCAAGAGTCTTCCTGATCCTCAGACGTGCCGTAGAGCATGTAATCTATGTCGCCGGGCTCCCGTAAGACTTCGCTGCGGATGGCGGGGTCTTGCAGGGCGGTCAGGGGAAAGTGCGCGTTCCGGAAGGGCTTGTCGCCGACGAGCTCTTTGGCGCGCAGGTCTGGCCAAGGGTAGGGGTCCATAAGGATAACGCTCTCGTTAGGAAGATTCTCGGCTACCCAGCGCGCCGCTTCCGTCTGTGAAGAGGTCCTATCGCCGTTGAAGTTGATGTTGTTCGCGGGCACAGCCCCCAAGCCCAGAACCGCCGTGAGCGCGAGGACCGTCAGCGTCGCTGGGTACCGGAGGCGCCTGCCGGAGAGTCTCCAGGCGCGTCCTCCCCGGCAGATGACGCCCGCCAGCTTGTCCATAGCGTTCGCCGCGTGGCCGGCGAGCAGACCCAGCGCGAGGGGCAAGAGCGCAAGCAGGGGTATAACGTAGAAGTAGCGCACGACGCCACCCCTGGCGAGGAAGAGCATAAACGGGATTACTAGCAGTGAGATTCCAAATAAGAACTTGTCCCTACGCCAGAACAGCAGACCAAGCCCGGCGGCGGCGAGGCCGCCCACCAGGAGAAAGGGATCGAGGCTTATCCATTCCCCAAGGAACGTACGCAAGTCGCTCCCAGAGGAGAGGATCGAGCCACCGCCGCCGCGGGAGGCGTGGTAGTGGTAGGTCTCGAGCAGACTGACGTGGGGCTTCGACGAACTCCAAAGAACGCCTGGCGGGAGGAACTCGTCCTTGAGGAGCGCGAGCACCACGAACAGCGAGGTCGCCGCGGCGACAGCCGCCCCCCAGAGAGAGAACGCGAAGTGCCGATGGGCGGGGTGTGCCTGCGTGTAGGCGAGGTAGAGCATCCCCGGCAGAAAGACTACGACGATTTCCTTCGACCAGAAGGCCACCGAGAAGGCGAGGGCGCTTAGAACCCCCCACCACAGGTTGCCACGAGCAGCAAGCAGCGCGTACAAGGAGACCAGAAGCCAAAGCGTAGCGATGTTGTCGAGCCAAACCTGCCGATGCAGCAGGACGCCCAAGGGAGAGACGGCGAAGATGACCGCGGCGAACAGGGCGGCCGCGGCGCGCCCCGTCGCCCGGTGGACGATCAAAAAGACCAGAAGCGTAGAGAACACGGCGATAATCAGCATCAGCACGCGGCCGGTGTTCACCGAGGTGCCGAACGTCATGACTCCCCCGACCAGCTCCGAGAAGGCCCCGATCTGGAGCCACCCAAGAAACGGGTGGTCGTAGGTGTAAGTGTAGTAGTAGAGCTTGCCCTGCTCGAACATGGCCCACGCCGAACCCATGTACGTGCCCTCGTCGAGCTCGTAGTTGGGGTAGTGGAAGATGTTGTACCCGGTGAAAAGGGCGGCGATGACCAGAGCAGCGACGAGCGTGACGCGGTCGATCAGTGTTGGCGGTGTCGCTCTATTGGCTCGAGGGTGAGGGCGAGCGGGCGCTCCCCCTAAGCTTGAGCGAGAGGAGTGGGGTGCCCGTCTGACCTTAGCGTCGCCGGGCCGCTTTAATCCTTGGTCCAACCTTGCTAACGCTTCACCGTGCGGATGTGCCGGGCGACTCTGCTTTTGCAGAAGCCCTCAGTAGGGGACCTCAACCCCGGCGCCACCAGCGACGGCGAGTACTCTTGAGAGCGGCCTCGAGCTCATCTGCTCGCTCTTTCTCCCGCTCGAGAAGTTCTCTCTCCGTCTCGAGTTCCTTCGCCAGCGTCTCTTGCTCTTCCCGCACCGAAATAGTGGTTCGCTCCGCGGCCTCCAGCAAGTCTTCCAGATGCATCATCTTCTGCTGAAGATGCGTTCTCTCGCCTTCTAGCTCTTCTAACTCTGCGAGGGCCTCCCGGTGTATATCAGACTGCCGTGTCACGAACCACTGGTAAAAGTCGGCGACCATAGCCTTGTGTTCGCTGACGACGTCGTAAAGCCTTACCTTATGATCCAACGCGTCAAGGTACTCACGCACCTTCTGGGACCATCTCTCCCACTCGCTAAGCCTATCTACGTCGAGCTTGATGGCGCTGTTGACTTCTACACTACCTCTGGACTCGCCGAAGTTTAATTCGGCTAAGGCGAATGGGAGCTCTTTGTAGAGCATATATTCGAGGAGATCTTCTACGAAGCTAGGAAGGGGAGCGCTTCTAAGCTGCTGCTCCTGTCGGGTTCTATACTCTTCCGAGAAGCTCGTACCGTGGTTCACGTCTTCGTGCACCACGTGGATATGCTTGAGCAACGCTTCAGCTCCCGCAACATAATTGAAGAAGAGACGGACGACGTCGTTCGTGAACAAGTCGAGCCTGCTGCGGTTCTTTTGCTCCCACAACTTCGAGAACACCATCGGTTGCTCAAATTCGGTCAGAGCCTGCTTTAGGTTCAGGTAGTTGGTATCGAAGACGAAGTAACTCTTCTTTAGAAGATTCATTCTGTTGTAAAGTGAGTAGCCATCGCTGGCTGCTATCCTGCGGTCTAGTTCTTGCAGCTCTCTCCAGAGCTGCTGCCGCTGTCGATCTCGCTCGTCGAGAAGGGTTATCCCAGGATAAACTTGGTAACTTTCACTTGCTTCGCTCTCCCAGCCTGGCTCCGGCAGGTTCGTCCCAGCTTGCTGTTGGCCGCCCCTCTGCTCGTATTCCTGCTCCCTGTACACTCTGGCTACTCCTCTCCTTTTTCTTTTTTCAGAGTTCAAGCACTCTTCTGCATGCCCTCGGACGGCCTCACCAAGAAGATATCCCCCTTAGAGCCAAGTATCGTTATGCTGCCACGCTGTATACCGAGCCGGCTCCTTGCCTCTTCCACCGGGAGTTGAAAGGGGGTGAGAAAACCGTTAGGCGAAGGGGCAGGAACCCCAACGGGTCGGCGGCGAGCGTGCCCGACCACAGTCCGCTTCCCGTCGGGCACCTGGCGGAGTCCCACGTACGCGGGCTTTTTTTCGGGACGCCGGTGAGCGCCCAGATGGGCAGTCTTCTCCCAGCTCGTTACCCCGAGCATCTCTCGGTAGACTGCGCGCAGCGCGCCGATGCTCAGGAGGATCTGGTAGGGCAGAAAGCCGAGCGTGAATCTCACGAGGTCGCGTGCCCTGATACGCAACTCGTAGGCTTTCGCGAAGTCGAAAAGGCCGACCAAGCTTACCAAGAACTGAAATCCCAGCGCGTACAACGGTAATAACGACAGCATCGCCAGGGCAACGGGCACCTTTAAAGCGATCATCATTATGATGGCAGGTACCCAGAGTACTGCAATAACTGCGTGAAAGAACGGATATGCCAGGGTGTACGCAGCGAGCAGCCGTTGCCCCCGCGTTGACAGTCGGCGCCAGACGCCCTTGCGAAGAATTTGCAAGAATCCCTGACTCCAGCGTGTACGCTGCTTGATGAAGCTTGCCACCGAGTGCGGCGTCTCCTCGCGGGTGGCATGCTCGGCATCGTAGGTGACGGCGATTCTCTCCCCTAGCGCGCTCAAGCGGATGCCGATGTCGGCGTCTTCGGTCAGGCACTTTTCGTCCCAGCCACCGACAGTCTCGATCAGGTGTCGCCGCATGAATACCGTGTTGCCGCCGAGCGGAATCATCCCGATGCGGGCGTGCAGGTGCAGGCGCGACTTGAACCAGAAGAAGTACTCGAGCACGTTTTGGATCGAGTACCAATTCGAATCGAAGTTCATCAGCTGCACACCAGCTTGAAGTATAGAAGCGCCATCCCTCTGCATGATCGTGTTAACGACGTGGAAGATCTCGGAGTGAACGTCGTCCTCGGCGTCGAAGATCGTAACAACCTCGTTCATCGTCTCGCCGAGCGCCACGTTCAGCCCGTGCGGCTTATTGATGGGGCCACCCTCAAACGTTACTACCCGCACGTTGGGGTGCCCGATCTCCACCGCCGCACGCTCGGCCTCAGCGATAGTCCCTACGTCGCCCTTCTCACAGACGACCACAACTTCCAGAAGCTCTTTGGGATAGTCAGCCCCCCAGACACGGTGCATGGTGTCCCCAATCACGCCCTCCTCGTGTCGGGCGGGCAGAATCGCGCTGAAGCTTAGGTCGGGCGTCATGTAGGCATCGGGGCTGCTCGTCTCCTCCAGGCGTTCGGGCCGCGCCCACGAATAAAGCATGAAACCCAGCGTGAAGACCGCCTGCACCGTAAGTACGACCGAGACCAGCAGAATAAGAGCGTAGACAAAGAGCTCGATCAAGCCCGACCTTCTTCTGTGGGGCCACAACCCCTAGTTATCGGCCAAAGAAGCACGGTGCTTACCCGGCGGGACCATGCGTTCGATGGCCCCACTAGACATCTGGTTCCGAGGCTTTCTTCTAGGCGATCATCCCCTTGAGGTGGGTATGTTCCCGCTCGTTTGTCCCTCGTCGTCTTCCTACTCCTCCCCTTCGAGCGCTTAATCGTACTCATCGCCTTACTCCGCGTTCTTTCCCGGCTGGCGGCAGCATGGCGCGGCGCTGTTAGCGCCATGTACCATATGTGCCCGCTCGTCGCGGTGCTACCCCTATATATAGTGTTCATTGCTATCATTAGACGCAGAAAAAGGCTAAATAGTTTCAGTAACAAAGAAGAGGGGCCGTCTACACTCCCAGGTACTTGG
>JALZEL010000275.1 GCA_030862075.1 Actinomycetota bacterium
GGTAGGCCGTGCGCGAAGAGCGTGAGCAGGGAGCCACTCTTGAGGGTGACGCCCTCGTTGAACGGTAGCGCTCCTACGTCAGCACCCGAGAGCAGCCGGGACGCTTCGTCCCCCGGTACATACCCCGTCATGGCCACCGTGCCCTCGAGCCCGAGCGCTCGGATCAAGGCTCTCAACTCGTTCCAGTACCAGTTGGCCTCCTCTCCCAGGGCAAGGCTCTCGACGCCGCCCACCAGCAAGAGGCGTGCTCCCGGCCGCTTCGCGAGCACCTTCTTGTGCGCTTCGAGCAGCGTCTCTATGCCCTTGACTGGGTGGAGGAAGCCGAAGAACGCTACGACCGGCGCCTCAAGGGGCCAGCCGTACCGGGAGCGCAGCGCTGCTCGCGCCTCGTCGCGCTCCATCGGGGCGACTTCAACGTTCGCGCCGAGCGGGACGCGGTAGAGGCGGGAGGCCAGGAACGGCAGCCTAGAGGTGATGGCGGCCTCGGCGTGGGAGTTTGTCGTGATCAGGGCATCGCTCTCGGTGAGCAAGAAGCCGTCCTCGCGATCCCACCTGCCCCGCCGCTGCCCCCAGGTTTTGACCGCCTCTAAGGCCCCCTTCGGGACGCCGCGCGGCTCCCACTCCCACCAACCGTACTCGTGCACCGTAGCCACCAAAGGCACCCGGCACTCGACTGCCCGCAAGAGCGGGGGCAAGAAGAAGACGGCGCGCTTAAAGCCGTAGGTGCTCGCGGCGTGCTGGATGTGTACAACGTCCGCCCCTACCTTGCGCACGAGCCCGGCCACGGCCACGACGAGGGCCGGCAGATCCAGTGTTCCCCAACCGCGTACCGCGCCCCTAACCCCCGGGTCTTCCGAAGCCCGGGCCGCCTTCCTGGCCGTCAGCACGTAAGAGGAGACGCCGCGCTCGTCCAATGCGTGGCGGAGGCGCTGGACGTAGTGCGCCGTGCCGCAGCGCTCCGGCCGGTACGTGCCGGCCACCATAACCACGCGCGTCACGCCCGCGACCCCCACCGTGGGGCCTTCGCGGCTTCGTCCTCGACCTCTCCGAGCAACGAGAGGCCGGCCCCGACCACTTCTTCGGGCGGTACGTCAAGGCACTCGAGGTCGTACGGGCAGGCGAAGACGTAGCACGGGCTGCACCACGTCTCGCGCCTGAGCAGCCGGTGGGGAGCGCTGCGCGGTCGCCACTGGCTCTCGAGCTCGGTGCCCGAGTAGAGCACCACGCTCGGCGCGCACAAAGCGTCGGCGAGGTGCATTGTGGAGGTGTTGTTTGTCAAAACGAGGTGTGCACCCTCGATAAGTGCCGCGAGAACGCCCAGGTCGGTCGCGCCGACCAGGTCCACGCTCCGGTTGCCTAAAGTATCGAGCAGCCTACCGCTGCGCTCCTGGTCGTCTTTGGTGCCGCTTACCACGACCGGCCATCCCGTCTCTTCGGAGAGACGACGCGCGACGAGGGCGAAGCGGTCGGTTCCGTAGGTGCGGGCCTGGGCGCTCGTCCAGGGGGAGAGCAGGAGGTACGGCGCATCGGGGACCACGCCGCGCATCTTGAGCAGCTCCGCGGCGGCTTTGCACGCCCCTTCCGGCACGCGGATGCTCAATGCGCGATCCTTGACGCGGAAGCCTGCCTGCTCGATCAGGCGCAGGTTGCGCTCCGTTTGGTGCAGTTCGTCCGGCGCCGTGGGCGCCTCGTCGGTGAGTACGCCGCCGCCCCACTCCTTCGACTCGCCCAGCCTTAAGGGGATGCCCGCGAGATAACAGGCGTAACCGGCGGCGTGCGGCGTCTGCTTGAAGGAGGTGAGTATGATCGCCGCGTCGTAGGAGCCTCTTTTCAGTGTCTCTAGCATCTCCCACTCCCGCGCCGGGTCAAAGGAGAGGCGGCCCAGGTCCTGCCACAGGACGCGCCACGAGAGCACCTCATCCGCCCACGGCAAGAGCGGCGCGGCCTTGCTCCCCCCGGGGCTCGCCATCAGGGTGACGTGCGAACCGGGCAAGTTATCTTTCAGGGCGCGCAGAACGGGGCCCGCCATCACTACGTCGCCGATGTTGTCGAGCCGCATCACCAGGAGCCGCCTTGCGGCCGCCCACAGCTCGTTCACCGCGCACCTCCTCCGCCAAAAGTTCCGTAGATAGCGGGCTCGGGCCGATTCTCCAGCAAGGGAACGGCCGCAGCCAGCACATCCTCCACTGGGATATCTTCCAGGCAAGATCTCCACCGGCGGTCCTCGAGCATGCACACGCCCGCGTACCAGCAGGGCTGTTGGGTGAAGTCGGAGACGAGGCGCTGGGGGCAGCCGGGGTACCCCTGGAGATTTTTGTGCGGGGGAGGCTGGCCGTAGCGACCGTCCCAGGACGGACCGAAGAGCGTAACCGTCGGCACCCCCAGAGCGCCCGCGATGCGCACCGGCCCCGTATCCGCCGCAACCGCGAGATCGGCGAACGACAGGGCAGCGGCGAGCTCGCGGAGCGTCCCGCGTGGCCACGCGCGCGCCTGCTCTCCGACGAGCCGGGCGACGCGCGACGCCTGCTCGGGATCGGAGCCGACCGGTACGACGATATCCGCGCCCCATCGGTCGCGCAGGGCACGGCCCAAAGCGCCCCAACGCTCCTCCGGCCAGCGCTTCACCTCCATCCCCGCATCCGGGAGCAGAAAGGCGAGCGGGCGCCGCGCGCCGACGAGCCGCTCGGCCACGGCGGATCGCTCTTCGGGGGCGAGGTGTAGACGGGGCGAAGAGATGGCCTCCGGCTCGATCAGTTCTTCATCCAGGAGGATGCGCAAGAATCGCTCGCCCACTCGCTCGTCGCGGGGCGGAAACCGCCACAGGTTCGCCACCGCGCGCGACGCGCCGCACCCGCGAACCAAGTCATTAATGCCGTAGTAGGACGTGTCCGAGACCACGAGGTCCCAGTCACCTCGTGCTAGCAGCTCCTCAACTGCTTCCCGAACGCGGCGCGGCCGGGCGGAATCCGGCCTGGGGACCTGCACCACCTCATGGATCAGCGGATCGCCCTCGATCAACTCCGCACCGGGCGGGAAGGTGAGTGCGGTCAAGCGTGCTTCAGGATGGGAGCGCGCAAGGGCCTGGATGGCGGGCAGAGCGATCAGGACGTCCCCCAAGCCCCCCAAAAGCTCTACGAACAAGATCCCGCGCACGCGGGATCCAACCTCCTGCCTCCTCGAGAACACGCACCGAGCTTAGCAGTTCGCGCCAATCGGCGCAGCCCGGCAAACCTCACGCTAAGAAACGAAAGCCGAAGACAGGACCTGCCGCTGCGGAGAGGGGGGGATTCGAACCCCCGACGCCGGGATTACCGACGTAACGGTTTTCGAGACCGCCGCATTCAACCACTCTGCCACCTCTCCGCGAGAGAGTGTACCGCCCACCCCCAACCCCTTCAACTACCAGTGCACGCCATCCCGCACCCTCCATGAACACACTCCGCAGAGAGCGGTCGGCACAATGCTTCTTTTACCTAAACTATATGTTTATGCTTACCTCTAGTACAGATATGATTCTCAAATTGTATATTTTGCAGGTAATTTGCGTTCTAGAGATTCGAGGTTCGGATCTCGGGCAGAAAGAGTGTTTTGCGTCTGTGTATTTCTAAAGCTCTGCTTTAAGGTTAGCTGTGTTTGAGGAAATGCAGGAGTGGTAAACGATACTCAACTACAAGGTTGTCTATTTCTTCTGTGACTCTGCAAGTAGCTCTTTGAAGGCCACAAAGACATCGATCTGCGTATCAGTTAGCTGCATATCGAATCCTTCCTTGTTCTTGAGGGTGCTTACTGCAACCACGCTATCTCACGATCCATTGCTAGTTACTGATAAAACAGGGCGGGCCGTATGGCCCGCCCCCAGTCCAACCAACGCGTAGGTGATTGGTACTAACTACACTTTGAGTAGCCGCAGGAGTGGCAGACGACGCAGCCTTCCTGGCGGGTGAGGCCGCTGCCGCAGTCCGGGCAGGCCCCGATGATGGGGAGCTCGCGGGTCTCTATCTGGGTCCCATCCACCAGGTAGTGCTCGGCCATCGCCTTCGCCACGCCGTCGGGGACGGAGAGGACGGCATTCGGCCCGCCGCCGGCCGGGTGCCCATCCTGGATGCCGCGGAGCTGGTGGACGACCTCGGCCGGAGAGGCGCCGTGGGTCATGGCGAGTGAGATCATGCGCCCGAGGGCGTCCGAGAACGCCGCCGCCGTGCCGCCGGGCTTGCCGAGGATGACGAAGCACTCGCGCGGCCCGAACTCGTCGTCGTTCATCGTGACGTAGAGCGGACCGTGGCCGGTCTGTATCTTCTTCGTCACCCCGGAGAGGGTGCGCGGCCGGCCGTTGCGGGCCTCGGCGAGCGAGGAGAACTGCTGCTGTTCCTCTGCGGGAGGGCTCACCGGAGGGGCTGTCGGAGCCTCAGGCGAAGCCGGCGTCATGGTCGGCTTCTCCATCTTGCCCGTGGACAGAACCTGTGAGTCGCGCGAGCCGTCGCGGTAGACCGCTATCCCCTTGCAGCCCAAGGAGTAGGCCAGCCGGTAGGCATCCTCTACGTCCTCGGGGCTCGCCTTGGAGGGCAAATTGATGGTCTTGGAGATACCCATCGAGGTGTACTTCTGAAACGCCGCCAGCATCCTAACGTGCCACTCGGGGGTGATGTCATGCGAGGTCACCCAGACTCTGCGCACGTCCTCTGGTATCTCGAGGAGGTCGCGCACGCTGCCGTGCTCGGCGACCTTCTTCATCAACTCCTCTGAGTAGAAGCCGCGCTCTTTGGCGACTTTAACGAACTCCGGGTTGACGTCGGGCAGCTCCATGTCTGCCTGCCGGCGCATGAACGCCACCGCGAAGAGCGGCTCTATGCCCCCCGAACAGCCGGCGATCATGGAGATTGTGCCCGTCGGGGCTATGGTCGTCACGGTCGCGTTGCGTACCCTGTCGCCACGAGCCTCGTGGCGCGAGCCCTCGTAGTGGGGCATGACCCCGCGCTCCTCGGCGAGGCTGCGGCTCTCCTCCCAGGCCTCGTCGTCTACGAACTTCATCACCTTCTCGGCGAAGGCGAGACCCTCCTCAGAGTCGTAGGTGATGCCGAGCTTTATCAGGAGGTCTGCAAAGCCCATGACGCCAAGGCCGATCCGCCTGTTTCCCCGGCTCATCTCGTCTATCTCCGGCAGGGGGTAGCTGTTCATCTCGATGACGTTGTCGAGAAAGCGAACCGCCGTGTGCACCGTCTCGCGCAGGTCGTCCCAGTCTACGTCGCCGGCTTCGCCATCCTCCCGGTAGAAGCGTTCCAGGTTGATCGAGCCCAGATTGCACGAGTCATACGGCGGTAGATGCGCCTCAGAGCACGGG
>JALZEL010000368.1 GCA_030862075.1 Actinomycetota bacterium
GAGGTGCAAACCGGTCGCGAGAGCGGCAGAATCGACACCGGCGTCGGCGAGCTGAATCGGATCTTGGGCGGTGGGATCGTACCCGGTTCGATGGTGCTCGTCGGCGGGGAGCCGGGGGTCGGGAAGAGCACGCTGCTCTTGCAGGTCATGGGGCACCTCGGCGAAGGCTGCCTTATGGTCTCCGGAGAGGAGTCGACCCGGCAGGTGGCTCTGAGCGCGAAGCGGCTTGGGGTTGAGAAGGCGGGCTTCCGGGTGCTCTCGGAGACGGACGTGGATGTGATCGAGGCGACGATCCTGGAAGAGCGGCCTAAAGTGGTGGTAGTTGACTCGATACAGACGCTCTACTCGCCGGAGCTTACGGGCGCTCCGGGGGGCGTGGGGCAGGTGCGGGAGACGGCCGCCCGGCTCATGCGGCTCGCCAAGGCGGAGGGCATCGCCGTCGTCCTGGTTGGGCACGTGACGAAGGAGGGCTCCATCGCGGGGCCACGCGTGTTGGAGCACATGGTGGATACGGTCTTGCAGTTCGAAGGGGACCGGTACCAGTCCTTCCGGATCTTGCGGGCCTTGAAGAACCGTTTTGGCTCGACGAACGAGGTCGGGGTGTTCGAGATGACCAGCACCGGGATGGTGGAGGTCGAGGACCCGTCGGCGTTCTTTTTGTCGCGCAGGGAGGGTGGGACGCCGCCGGGGGTAGTGACGGTGTGCCTCCTGGAGGGGACGCGACCGATGCTGGTCGAGATAGAAAGCTTGGTCGCGCCGAGCCCTCTCGCGGTCCCGCGGCGGATAGCCAACGGGATCGAGGTCGGGCGGGTGAACATGCTGTGTGCGGTCTTGGGCCGAAGGGCGGGGTTCGTGCTCGGGGACCAGGACGTTTACGTGAACGTGACCGGGGGGATACGGGTCGATGAGCCTGCGGCGGACCTCGGGGTGGCGTTGGCGATCGCGTCGGCCTTGCGTGATAGGCCCGTCGGGGTGGGGGTGGCGTGCTTCGGGGAGGTGGGGCTGACAGGGGACGTTCGGTTCGTCTCCGGGGGGCCGCGGCGTATCAACGAACTGATCAAGCTCGGCTTCGGGCGTATAATTATGCCGGAAGGTGCACCCGAAGGCCCGCACGGAGCCGGTCGCGGGGACGCGCGAAACGGTCGGGCCAAGGAGGTTATGGTGGCCGAGGTGAAAACACTCGAGGAGGCCGTGGGGGCGGCGCTAAATTGAGTCCCCGACGGGACATCCCGGCGGAGATGACCGGGGCCCTGGAGCTCGTGGCGCCCGGAACGGAACTCCGGGAGGCCATAGACAACATCATCTGGGCCCACAGTGGGGCCCTGATCGTCGTCGCTAACCCGCGGAAGCTGGAACGGCTGGAGCTCATCTCCGGCGGCATAAAGCTGGATACCGAGTTCACCCCGATGCGCCTCTACGAGCTCGCCAAGATGGACGGCGCGCTCGTCGTCTCGCCAGACATCTCCCACATCCACTACGCCAACGCTCAGCTCAGCCCGGATCCCACGCTTCCTTCGGAGGAGACGGGCTTGCGGCACCTAGCCGGCCACCGCACCGCCCAGCAGACAGGCGATCTGGTAGTGGTGGTCTCCGAGCGGCGCCGGATCGTCAGCCTCTACCGAGGCTTCTACGGACCGCACGTCCTGGAGGACATAAGCGTCGTGCTCTCGAAGGCCGGATCGGCCCTGGCTACCCTCGAGAAGTACACCCGACGCCTGCGCGAGGAGGCGCGTGCGCTCACGCTGCACGAGTATGACGGGGCCGTGACGTTGCGGGAGGTCGTAGGTGCGTTGGCGACCTTCGAGTACACGGTGCGGATCGCCGGGGAGATCGAGAACCACGTCAGAGAGCTCGGACGGGAGGGGCGGCTCGTCGAGTTGCAGCTCGAGCAAGCCTTCCACGACGTTCCCGAGCAGTACAACGCCCTGATCCGGGACTACGCCGCCGAAAGCATAGACCACGAGGAGGTCCGCGCGCGCCTGCACGAGCTCTCCGGCGAGAAGCTCTCGGACCCGATGGAGATGGCCGAGGTGTTGGGCTACGACAACACGGGACCTCTGGCGGAGTTCTTCCTCAAGCCGCGGGGTTACCGTCAGCTGGTGCGCGTGCCGCGTCTGCCGGGCAGGGTGGCCGAGAAGCTCATAGAGGAGTTCGGGACCCTCAGGGAGCTTCTCGAGGCCACCGAGGAGGACCTCGACGAGGTGGAGGGTGTGGGACAGGCGCGGGCGCGGACCATCAGGCGCAACCTCGAGCGGCAACGCTCCTTGGAGAAACCGGAGGAGGTCCTGTAAGGTATGGCCGAGACGGAAGGGACAGCACCGAAGGACGAAAGCTCCCGAAAGGCGTTCGCCGAGGGCGACCTCGTGGTCTATCCCAACCACGGCGCGGGGTGCGTGGCCGGGATCGAGGAGAAAGACATCTTGGGCGAGGTCCGGCGTTACTACGTCGTGTACCTGCCAGATACGGAGCTCACGGTGAGCATCCCTGCCAACGGCGATTCGGGCTTGAGGGCCTGCGCCGACGAGGAGGGCGTCGCCGAGGCGCTCTCGGTCCTCGGGGGCGACGCCACGACCATGCCCTCCAACTGGAACCACCGGCTCAAACACAACCGGGAGAAGATAAAGAGCGGTGAGATCACCCAGATCGCCGAGGTGGTTCGCAACCTGTCCGCCCATGGCACCGAGACCGGCCTCTCCACCGGCGAACGCAACATGCTGATAAAGGCCCGCCAGATCCTCTCTTCCGAGATTGCGCTCGCCCGCGACATAGAGGCCGCCGAGGCCGAAAAGCTGGTGGACGACGCCCTGAAGGGCGGCGCCAAATAGCCGATCCCGGCTTTAAAGGCGGGCCTGTCGTGGCGCTCGTTCTCGCCGGCGGGACGGGGAGCCGTATGGGTCGCCCCAAGCAGTTCATAGACCTTTTGGGGGCGCCCGCCCTCCTCCATACCTTGCGCGCCTTCGAGGAGGCCCCTGAGGTAACCCGGATCTACGCCGTGGGCGAAGACTCCCGCATCGCGCAACTCGCCAAAGAATCGGGGATAGGCAAGTACGTCTGCTGCGCTACCCCTGGCGAGAACCGATCCCTCTCGACTCGCAACGGGCTCGAGGTCCTCGAAGAAGAACCCGAAGCCCTCGTCCTCGTCCACGACGGGTCCCGCTGCCTCATCACACCGAACCTGATAAGGCGCGTCGTCGTGGCGGCCGCGAAAGAACCCGGCGCGGACGGCGTCGTCCCCGCACTCCCTGCTTCGGACACCATCAAGGTCGCCGAGAGCGGGGCCGTCCTGGAGACGCTCGACCGAGCGAAGCTCTACGCGGTCCAGACCCCACAGGCCTTCCGGCTCGGCCTACTCCTCAAGATCTACGCGGACTCCGAAGAGCGCTTGCGTGCCGCCACCGACGACTCCTCCCTCGTCGAGAGAGCCGGAGGCCGCGTCCTCGTGGTTACGGGCGAGAAGACCAACATCAAGCTCACCTCGCCGGAAGACCTGATCCTCGCCGAAGCTATCCTCGGGATCCGTAAGGGGTTCAGGGCAGGGGTATAAGACTGAATTTTAGGGTTGGTCTAGGCGTCGATGCTCATGCCTTCGCGGAAGAAGGCGCCGCACGCAGGCTCGTCCTCGGCGGGGTGGAGATACCCTTCGAGAGGGGATTGGTCGGCCACTCGGACGCCGACGTCCTCGCCCACGCCGTCACCGACGCCCTGTTGGGAGCCGCCGGCCTCGAAGACATCGGCCACTACTTCCCCGACACCGACGAGCGCCACAAAGACGCGGACTCCATGGAGCTTTTGCGCGGGGCCCGGGCGGTCGTCGGGGATAGTTGGGAGGTAGCGAACGTGGACGCGGTCGTCGTCTGCGAGCGCCCGAAGATAAGGGATTATCGGGAGGCCATGCGCAAAAATCTGGCCAAAGCTTTAGGCGTCGAGCCCGCGCGGGTGAGTGTGCGTGGCACGAGCACCGAACGCTTAGGCTTCGCGGGCAGGGGCGAGGGGATAGCCGCCCAGGCCATCTGCCTTCTGGAAGGCAGGTAGGACTTTGGATAGGAGCCAGGTCCGGGTACGCTTCGCCCCCAGCCCTACGGGAATGCTGCATCTCGGCGGCGCCCGCACGGCGCTCTTCAACTACCTCTTTGCTCGCCACCACGGCGGCAAGCTCGTCATGCGTATCGACGACACCGACCTAGCGCGGAGCACGAGGGAGTTCGAGCGTTCCCAGCTAGAGGATCTCGGTTGGCTCGGCCTATCTTTCGACGAAGGGCCGTACCGGCAGAGTGAGCGCAGCCCTTTCTACGACGAGGCCGCGCGGCGCCTCTCCGAAGCGGGGCTGGCCTATGAGGCGGAAGATGAGGCCGGCCGCAGGGCTCTGTACTTCCGGCCGCCCGCGCGGAGCGGTGCCTTCCGGGACGTTTTGCGGGGTGAGATCCACTTCTCTAACATCGAGGACTTCGTTATACGCAAGTCCGACGGCACCCCGGCTTACAACTTCGCGGCGGTTGTGGACGATGCGGGGATGGGCATAAGCCACGTCATACGGGGCGAGGAGCACCTGCCGAACACTGCCCGCCAGGCGCTCCTCTACCGCGCCCTGGAAGAGCGAGAGCCCAAGTTCATGCACCTCGGACTGATCCTAGGCCCCGACGGCAAGAAGCTCTCCAAACGTCACGGCGCCGCGAGCGTCGCGGAGTATAGGAGGGAGGGCTACCTGCCCGAGGCGCTCGTGAGTCACCTCGCGCTATTGGGCTGGTCGCACCCGGAGGGTAAGGAGGAGTTCGCCGGCCTCGATGAGCTAGCAAACGAATGGGACCCCTCACGCCTCGGCGCGAGCCCCGCTACCTTCGAGATCAGCCGCCTCCTTTTCGTCAACGCCCGCAGCATACGGGCGCTACCGACAGAAGAGTTGTACCGGCGCCTGAGACCTTTCTTGGACGACGATTCCTTGCCCGAAGGAAGGGAGCTCCTCGCGGTCGAGGCCGTTCGGGACGAGATGCACTTGCTCTCCGACGCGCCCCGACTTGTGCGCGAGATCTCGGGCCCGGTAGACCCTTCGGCCTTCGTCCACGACTTGCCAGAGTCGAGCCAGGAGGTCTATGGCGAGCTCGAGCGGGTTCTCGAAGGTCGGAAGATCGAGGATTTGGAGGACGGACGAGCCCTCGTGCAGGAGTTGCGGGCGTGGGCGAAGGAGGTGGAGATCAAGGCCCGCGAACTCTTGCACCCCGTAAGGCTCGCGCTCACTGGCCGCGATAGTGGGCCGGAGATGGCGTACCTCTTTGCGGTGCTCGGTCCGGAGGAGGCGCGAAAGCGGATAAAACAGGCGCGAGAGGCTAGACTAGGGGTATGAGCGTGCTGGTGCGAGACACGTTGAGCGGGCGAACGGTAGAGGTTGGGCAGGATAGACATATCGGCCTCTACGTCTGCGGCCCCACGGTCTACGACCACATCCACATAGGGAACGCACGGGCGCCGCTGTTCTGGGACGTGGTCGTGCGGTACCTGAGGAGCAAGGGCTATGAGGTTACTTTCGTCCAGAACATCACGGACATCGACGACAAGATCATCGTCAAGGCCAACGAAGTGGGCGTACCTTGGGAGGAGGTCGTACGCCGCTACACGGATTCCTTCCACGAGCGGCTAAAGCTCCTCGGGGTAAACCTCCCGGACGTCGAGCCGCGGGCTACCGAGCACATACCGGAGATGATCTCGCTCATCGAGGAGCTGATTGAGTCGGGCCACGCCTACGAGGCCCCCAACGGCGACGTCTACTACTCCGTCGAGAGCTACCCATCCTACGGCCGCTTAAGTAGACAGCGCCCCGAAGAGATGCGTGAGACCGAGAAGGGTGCGACCGGGCTCAAGAAGAGCCCCCTGGACTTCGCGCTCTGGAAAGCGTCCAAGCTTGGCGAGCCCTCCTGGGAGAGTCCGTGGGGGCCGGGACGGCCGGGCTGGCACATCGAGTGCTCGGCGATGGTCGAGAAGCACCTGCCCGAGGGGGCAGACATCCACGGCGGCGGCACGGACCTGCGCTTCCCGCACCACGAGAACGAGCTCGCCCAGAGCGACGGGGCCCACCCGGAGCGCACCTTCGTCCGTGCCTGGGCCCACCACGGAATGGTCAACCTCGCCGTAGCGGGCCAGGCTAGCAACAAGATGGCCAAGTCTATTGGCAACATCCTCGACGTGGAGAGGGCCGTAAACCTGCACGGAAGCGACGCCTTGAGGATGTGGCTTTTGCAGAGCCACTACTCGCAGCCCATAGATTACTCCGAGGAGATCCTGGAAGAGAAAAGGCGCTCTTACGAGCGCCTCCTCAGGCTCTACCGACAGATATCCGACTCGGAGAGTTCATCGGAGCTCGATGCAAGCCTGGCCGCCGAGTTACGGGAGCGCTTCGACGCGGCGATGCAGGATGACCTCAACACCCCGGAAGCCATCGCGGCCGTCTTCGAGGTCGCCGGGAGGGCTGGGCGTGAGATCTCCGACCGTCCCGCAGCCGCCGGGGAGTTCTCTTCTCTGGCCGGGACGCTGCGTGAGGTCCTGACCATCTTCGCGTTCGGCCTCGCGGAAGAAACCATTGAGGATGCAGGAGGCGTGCGTATCAGGCGCGAGGTTACAGACACTATCGGTGTAACGGATTCTGTAGGAGTAAGGCTCTTCAGCGTACCGGACGAAGTCATGGAGAAGGCTCGTCGGCGAGACGAAGCTCGGCTGAATAAGGACTGGGCATTGGCTGACCGGCTGCGCGACGAGTTGAACGCGGAGGGCTGGATTGTTGAGGACACCCCCGAAGGTCCGATCCTGAGCCGGCGGTAGCGACGGTTTGGGCCTCGATCATCGGCGAGGGACACGCATGCCTCGACTCCTTGATTGGTCGCTCTGGGAACCGCGTTTCGAACGATGCCTCGCGCGACGTTCCTCTCGGGCCGATGCCGCGCACCACCTTCCTCACGTCCGCCGGGTTGTGGCCAACGCTAAACGGCTTGCAGCTTCGGAGAACACGCGGCTGGAGATCGTCCTACCCGCCGCATGGCTTCACGATTGCGTGACGATCCCGAAAGACTCTCCGCAACGGCGCGCCGCTTCCGCGATGGCCGCCCAAGCTGCGGGCGATTTTCTGCGCGGTTCTGCATACCCCGCCGAGCTGGTGCCGGACATCGAGCATGCGATCGAAGCTCACAGCTTCTCAGCCCAGGTTGCACCGGAGACTCGAGAGGCCATGGTGGTGCAAGACGCCGACCGCCTAGACGCTTTGGGCGCCATAGGAATCGCCCGGTGCCTGACTTTGGGCGGGGCGATGGGGAGGGAGTTGTACGATTCGCGCGAGCTGTTCCCAGAGACGCGTATCCCCGATGAGGAGGCCAACGTGCTGGACCACTTCTACCTCAAGCTCTTCCGGCTCGCCGACACGATGAACACGGTGGTCGGCCAGGCCGAGGCGTGGCGCCGGACGGCGTTCATGCACGAGTACCTCCGGCAGCTCGGTAAGGAGATACAAGTCGGCTACGAGCTGGAAGAGCGTGCCTAAGGCGTCCTCGAAAGGTGAGATCGTCTACGGCCTCCGCCCGGTTGTCGAGGTTTTGCGGAGCAAGCGCCGGGATGTCCGCGAGGTTCTGGATTCGGTGGGGAACGAGGAGATCGCTTCTTTAGCGACCACCCAGGGCGCGCGTCTGATGCGCGTTCCGCGGCAACGCGTCGAGGATCTGGCCCCCGGCATGGGCCATCAGGGCGTCGTTGCCCGGGTGGAGCCTTACCCTTACTCGGGGCTTGAGGAGATCCTCGCTACGCCTGACCCGCTCGTCGTCGTCCTCGACGGGGTCACGGACCCGCGGAATCTTGGTGCCGTGCTGCGGACAGCGGACGGGGCCGGGGCGAGCGGTGTGGTGATCCCGAAAGACCGGGCTGTGGGCGTAACGGCGGCGGCGGTGAAGGCGAGCGCGGGAGCGAGCGAGCACGTAAGGGTGGCGCGCGAGACGAACCTTCGGTGGGCTTTGAAGAAGAGGAAGGAGGCAGGTGTGTGGACGTACGCTGCCGAGGGTGGGGCAGATTCGTCGTACACAGGGCTGGATCTTTCGGGGGGCGATCGCCTTCGTGTTGGGGAGCGAGGGGCGAGGGTTGAGGCGGCTCGTGCGTGAGGGGTGCGACGACGCGGTCTCCATCCCGATGCGCGGGGTAGTCTCTTCCTTGAACGTCTCGGTGGTGGCGGCGGTCTTGCTCTTCGAGGCGAGGCGGCAGCGTAACCGATGATGCGGTACCTGATCCTGGACGGTTACAATCTCATCGGCGCTTTGGAGCGTTACGCGACGCGTTCCACTGGAGGGCTCGACGCCTCGAGGGAGCTCCTCATCAACGACGCCCTCAAAGCGGCGGGTTGGACGGGGCAGGAGATCATCGTCGTCTTCGACGCCTCGAGGAGCCCGGAGCTGGGGCGAACCGAGCTCAGGGCCGGGGGAGCGGTGCGCGTCGTCTACAGCGCCCCCAAAGAGTCCGCCGACGACGTTATAGAACGCCTCGTGGCCAGCTCCTCGGATGGCTCCTTCGCCGTCTGCACGGCGGACTTCGCCCTCCAGCGCGCCGTCCTCGCCCGCGGCGCCGTCCGCTCAACCCCACGCGAGTTCGAGGAGCTTCTCGCCGAGCTCCCCGCCCTCACGCGCACTCCCGACGCCCCCTTCCGCGCCCGAGTCTCCGACCGGCTCTCGCCGGAGGTCCGGCGCTCCCTGGAAGAGGTCCGGCGCAGGGCTAAAGGTCGCTAGGTAGTAGCAATTAGCGTTTGGCCATAATTCAGCAATAGTTCCGACACCAGTTCAGTTCGCTCGTGACCTCGAAGGCGTGACAGAGATGCTACCTGGTAAAATAATACTTGGCCAGTTCGCGAGTGCTCGTGGCGAGCCGGAGCCAAGAAGCTGATAGCTGACAGCTTGCTATGCCTGGGTAGCTCAACGGCAGAGCAGCCGCCTTGTAAGCGGCAGGTTGGGGGTTCGAGTCCCCCCTCAGGCTCTCGGGGTGCTCGTTGAAAAGTCGGCGGCGTTTGCTACCATATCTCCGCGCTTTGGGACGCACGCGGGGGTGTGCCCGAGCGGCCAAAGGGAGCAGGCTGTAAACCTGCCGGCATAGCCTACGGAGGTTCGAATCCTCCCGCCCCCACGAAAAGTATATGCCCCTGTAGCTCAGTCGGTAGAGCACTTCCATGGTAAGGAAGGGGTCACCGGTTCAAGTCCGGTCGGGGGCTCTGAGGCCGACGGTGTAACGCCCTCGGTCCTCGACAACGGCGTGGCGGTGTAGCTCAGTCGGTTAGAGCAGCGGAATCATAATCCGCTACGGGTAGTCTCAGAAGTCCCATACGTATGGGCGAAAGCCCCATACATATGGGGCTTTCGGCTTTTCGGTTGTTCACCAAATATCATCGAATGTCGTTAAATATCATCTCTACTGCTGACACTACTGCTGACAAAATGCTTAGGATCACGGCGGCACTCTGCCGAATCCGAGCGAAGTATTACGAAAGCTTTATAGAGCCGTTACCCGGCGTTGACATGTCGTTATCAGAATATCCATACAAGATGCCGATGTTTAGCCGGGGTAGGGAAGGCAGCGTAGCATGACACCTAGCAATGTAGACGTATCGCCGCAGGGGAAGAACACGATACAGGACCTATGGATTTGAGAAGCCGCAGCGATCATGCGCTTTTCAGCATGAAGCGAAGAAGGACCGGGGGAGGGCTCGGGTGGAACGCAGCGACCTATTTGCTGGGACCGAGAATCGGTACGCAGGTTATACGGTATACGACGACACGGGTGAAAAGATCGGGAACGTTGATGCTCTCTTCGTTAACGTTAGCCGTACCTCCAAGTACCTGGGAGTGTAGACGGCCCCTCTTCTTTGTTACTGAAACTATTTAGCCTTTTTCTGCGTCTAATGATAGCAATGAACACTATATATAGGGGTAGCACCGCGACGAGCGGGCACATATGG
>JALZEL010000381.1 GCA_030862075.1 Actinomycetota bacterium
GTCTCTTCCAAGCTCACTATCGCGAGGTCGGCGTCGGCGCCGATCGTGATGGCTCCCTTGCGAGGGCTGAGGCCGTAGGCCCGGGCCGGGTTCGTAGCGACGAGGTCAACGATGCGCCCGAAGGAGAGGCCGCGTCTCGGGCCTTCGGTGAGGATGAACGGATAGATGAGGGCGGTGCCGCCGAAGCCAGGGAGGGCCTGCCAAAGGTCACCTTCCTTGTGCTCCTCCGAGCAGCAGGCGTGGTCGGAGCAGATCCAATCTATCTCGCCCCGCTTCGCACCACGCCAGAGGGCATCGACGTCGCTCTGCGCCCTTATGGGCGGGTTGACCTTGCCGCGCTGGTCGTTGTAGCTCTCATAGGTTAGCGCTAGGTGGTGCAGCGTCGTCTCCAGGCGGGTGTCGAGCGTGGGATGCTGGCGCTTGAGCTCGAGCGCCGCGTCTAGCGCCTCCTCGCTAGAGAGGTGCAGCAGGTTAATCGGGCAGCGCGTGTGCCCGGCCAAGACACCGACCTCCGCTACGGCGAGGTGCTCCGTGAGGGCCGGGCGAGATGCGCTGTAGGCTTCGAGCCCGGTGAGCGTGCTCTCCTCTCTGACGCGCTCGCCGAAGACCCGGATGAGCTCTGGCTGCTCGCAGTGGATGGAGAGCGAGACCCGCGAACCGTCAGTACGGGCCTCCTGCACCCTCGCCACCTGTTCCATGATCTCGAACAGGTGCCCGAGGTCGTAGTTCTCGCTCATCGTGTAGCCTTTGGCGTCGCTCGACGCGCCGGAGAGGTCCAACCCTTTGTAGAACATGTAGTACTTGAAGGAAGAGACGCCCTCCTCGTTGAGGAGGTTCTCGATCTCGGCGATCTGCTCTCGTGCCATCGGCGCGAGGTGGTAACCGTAGTCCACGTAAGAGTGGCCGTTTGTCGCCTCCAAGACCTCCGGGAAGATCTCTGCGTACGGCCCGCTCTTGTTCAGGTAGTGGCTCCCCGTCCTGAAGTAGCTGATAACGCTCGTCACCCCGCCGGCTAGAGACGAGAGCGTCTCACTCTCCGCGTCCTCCGTTATGTGGCGGTAGATGCCGAGGTGGAAGTGGGCGTCTACCGCTCCCGGTAAGACCAGCTTCCCCTCGGCGTCTACGACCTCCTCTGCCTCACCGGAAGAGATCTCCCCCACCGCAGCGATCCGACCGTCCTTGATCCCTACGTCCGCCCGTACCGGTTCTCCTCCCGGCAGCACGGCCCGTCCGTTTAGTACGGCAGTATCGAACGACGCCATGAACGCCCCTTCCCCTTCTTCAGACCCCGCGAGCCCCACCCAAGTCGTCGGTTTGTTCCTCTGAAAGGAACATCTCTCGCTTCGCCACGTCGCAAACATACAAGAATCCGTCGTCGCGGTCAAAGGTTTGATTCCGGACTTCGTATGAGGCATCATTGCCGGTGCCAGTGAGCGTCGTGAAAGAGGAACAAAGTCATTCCTTCCAGAGAAACAAGCCGCGAAAGAGGTTTCCCGCCCAGCGGGCCCGAAGACCATCGTGGACCGCAAAACTCTCGAGCTCTCGATCTCACACGTCGCAAACGTCGGAGCGGCGGCCTCTTTCGGCGAGCGCCAACCCGAGGCCGCCTCTGTAGCCGCGCCCCTGCTTGGCAATGACGGACACGCGGTCGGGGCCGTCAGCACGTGCGGTCCGGTCGACCGTTTTGACGAAGCGGCGGTCGAGCGACTCCTGCCGCTGGTCCGAAGCGCCGCGCACGAGGTCTCGTCGAGGATAGGAAGACACGGGGAAGGAGGTATTTAGGGTTGGGGAACCAGACGGCGCTCGAAGGGGTCAAGGTAATAGACGCGGCGACGCTCTTCGCCGGGCCGCTCGCCGCGACGGTGCTGGGAGACTTCGGGGCGGAGGTCCTGAAGGTCGAGCACCCGCGGGGGGACCCATCGCGGACGCACGGGTATGCGAAGGACGGCGTCGGCCTTTGGTGGAAGATGCTTGGGCGCAACAAGAAGGCCGTTACGTTAAACCTGGGCAAACCAGAGGGGCAGGAGATCTTTAAAGACTTCGCCCGCGACGCCGACGTCGTGATCGAGAGCTTCAGGCCCGGCACCTTCGAGCGCTGGAACCTCGGCTACGAGGAGCTAAAGGAGGAAAACCCTGGCCTCGTGTTTGCCCGCGTGACCGGCTTCGGTCAGTTCGGCCCGTACAAAGACCGCCCCGGCTTCGGAACTTTGGCCGAGTCTATGAGCGGCTTCGCTCACGTCACCGGCCAGCCTGACGGGCCGCCGACGCTCCCGCCGTTCGGGCTGGCGGATGGGATCGCGGCTTTGGCGACGGCGTGCGCCATCCTGATGGCGCTGCGCGTCCGCGACGCCACTGGCAAAGGGCAGGTCGTGGACCTGGCGATCATCGAGCCCATTTTCACCGTCCTCGGTCCCCAGCCGATCGTCTACGACCAGCTCGGCGTGATCCAGAAGCGCAGCGGCAACCGCTCCGTGAACAATGCCCCGCGCAACACCTACCAGACGAAAGACGGCAAGTGGGTTGCGATCTCGACGAGCGCCCAGAACATCGCCGAGCGCGTCATGCGCCTCGTCGGGCACCCGGAATACATAGACGAGCCGTGGTTCGAGAGCGGCTCAGAGCGCGCCAAGCACGCCGACGAGCTCGACGCGACGGTGCAAAGCTGGATCTCCGAGCGCACCACGGACGAAGTGGTTGAGGCTTTCGAGGATGCCAACGCCGCCATCACCCCCATCTACAACATCGAAGATATCATGCAAGACCCCCAGTACAACGCCCTGAACTCGATCATCTCCGTCGAAGATCCCGAGCTCGGCCCCCTCAAGATGCAGAACGTGCTCTTCAGGCTCTCGGAGACTCCCGGCAAGGTCCGATGGTCCGGCCCCCGCCTGGGCGAGCACAACGAAGAGGTCTACGGGGAGCTGGGGATAGACAAGGAGCGGCTGGAGGAGCTGAAAGCGGGAGGCGTGGTGTGATCTCGTCCGCTCCCCTCTTCCGGAGCTACCTTTACGCGCCAGGCAACGACCCGCGCAAGATCGAGAAGGCCCTCGCCTCCGAAGCCGATGCAGTGGTCCTCGACCTCGAAGACGCCGTCGCCCCGAACCGCAAGGAGGAGGCCCGCGAATCGGTCTCCGAGGTGCTTCGCTCCAGGCCCGCAAAGCCGGTCTTCATCCGCGTAAACGCCCCTGGCTCCGCGCTCGCCGAGGAGGATATCGGGGCGATCTCGGGACCGCACCTCTCCGGGCTCCGGCTGCCGAAGACGGAGTCGGCGGAGGCCGTGCGGGGCGTAGCGGAGCGGCTGGAAACTTTAGGGTGCGAAGCCAGCATCCAGTGCCTGATCGAGTCCGCCTTGGGACTCGAGCTCGCCCCCGAGATCTCACGATCCCACGAGAGGGTCGTCGGCATCAGCCTCGGGGAGGCCGACCTCGCCGCGGACCTCGGAGTCCGCGACGAGGCGGGGCTCTTGTACGCGCGCTCGCGGGTGGTCGCCACCGCGAGAGCAGCCGGACTGCCCGGGCCGGTGCAGAGCGTGTACACGAACGTGCGCAACACGGACGGGCTCAGACAGTCTACCGAAGTAGGCAAGAACCTCGGGTTCGTGGGACGTTCGGCCATACATCCCGCCCAGATCCCGGCGATCAACGAAGTCTTTACCCCCACCGAGGAGGAGGTCGCCGAGGCGGAAGGGCTTCTCGCCCGGCTGGAAGAGTCGGCCGGGAAGGGTACCGGCGCCTTCGTCCTCGAGGAGGGCCGGTTCGTGGATAAGGCCGTCGTCGAGTCGGCGCGCCTGACGCTCGCCCTCGCCCGTCGGGGCGAGGAGGAAAGGGTGTCATGAGCGGGCTGCTGGAAACTATAGCGTCGGGGACAGTCATCTACGATCTGGCGCAGCCGCTTGCCGCCGAGACGCCCCACTCGCCCAACCACCCGCCTTTTCGCATGTCCTTGATGCGCCGGCACGGCGACATGGTGCGCGAGGACGGAAGCTCGTCTGCTAACGAGCTATTAGTTACCGGCGGCCACACCGGGACCCACGTGGACGCCCTCGCCCACGTCTCCTACGAAGGGAGGCTCCACGGCGGCGTCTACGCCGAAGAGGCCCAGCGCGGCGGTCGCTTCTCGACTTTGGGCGTAGACGCGTTGGAGCCGATGGTCTGCCGCGGCGTGCTCCTCGACGTCGCGGGCTTGCACGGCGTGGACGTCCTCCCCGGCGGGTACGGCATCACGGAAGAAGACTTCGAGGCCGCGTCGGAGAAGGCCGACGTCGAAGTGCGCCCCGGGGATGTCGCCCTCGTCCGCTCCGGCTGGGCCCGCAACTTCGGCGACGCCGAGGCCTTCCTCGGTCACGAGACCGGCGTGCCGGGACCGACCGAGGGAGCTGCGCGCTGGCTCGCCGAGAAGGGCGTGCGAGCGACGGGCGGAGAGACCATCGCCTACGAGCAGATAAAACTTAGGGTTGCACACCGGCTGCTCCCGGTCCACCGCCTGCTCCTCGTCGAGAGGGGCATCCACATAATCGAGGTCATGAACCTTACGGAGCTCGCGGCGGACTGGGTCTACGAGTTCGCGTTCGTCCTCGCACCCTTGAACATCACGGGAGGGACCGGCTCGCCGGTGCGGCCCCTGGCGGTAGTAGAGCGGTGACGCCCGGAACCTTGCTGCAGGAGGTCTCGAGGTTCGCCGTCCGGGTGAGGGAAGGTGAGGTCGAGGAAAGCATCCTTTGGGATGCCCGACGCAGGATCACGGACATAATCGGCGTAGCGCTCGCGGCGAGCGGGACGGAGCCTGCCCTCGTGGTCGGCGAGGTGGTAGACGCCTGGGGCGGCGAAGGACGGGCGAGCGTCGTGGGGAAGGGCGGCGGAGGGTATATAGCCCCGAGCGCGGCCCTCGTGAACGGTACCCTGGCGCACGCGCTCGACTACGACGATACGCACCTGCCGTCGGTCTTGCATCCGAGCGCGGCGGTCGTCCCGGCAGCTTTGGCGGCGGCCGAGGAATCTGGCGCTCCCGGCAGGGACCTCCTCGCCGCCGTCGCCGCTGGAGACGAGCTCGCGGTCCGGGTCGGTATGGCTGGGTACGACGAGAAGCTAGGGAACTCCGTCTTCTTCGAGAAGGGTTTGCACGCGACCTCCATCGCCGGCACCCTGGGCGGCGCGTTGGCAGCAGCCATGCTCTACGGTCTCGACGAGGAGGGTATCGGGCACGCGGTCGCGATCTCGGCGAGCATGGGCTCCGGGCTCGTCGAGGCCAACCGGACCGGCGGGACGGTGAAGCCCGTCCACTGCGGTTGGGCGGCCCACGCCGCCCTCACAGCTGCCGAACTCGCCCGCCACGGCCTCACCGGGCCTCCGACCGTCTTCGAGGGCAGGTTCGGCTTCTTTAAGGCCTACCTCGACGAGGAGGCCGACGCCGAAGCCCTCAAGCGCTCTTTGGGCGAGGAGTGGGAGCTGCCCCGCGTGTTCTTCAAGCCCTACCCCGCCAACCACTTCACCCACGCTGGCATAGACGCGGCCCTCAAGCTCAAGGAAGAGGACCTTAACGTTGAGGAGATCGAGGAGATAGAGCTCGGCGTCGCGACGCCAACCCTGCGCACCATCGCCCAGCCCGAAGACGAAAAGGCGAATCCCAAAACGGGCTACGCGGCAAAGTTCAGCGGCCCGTTCACGGTCGCCACCGCCCTGTTGGGCGGCGGGGGCCTGGGTGTCTCTTTGGACGACTTCACTGACGAGGCGATTCAGGATTCCCGGAAGCTCGGCCTCGCCTCCCGCGTCCGGTGCGTCGCCGACGAGGAGTGCGATCGCATCTTCCCGAACCAGTTCCCGGCCGCGCTGCGTGTCCGCCTCAAGGGCGGCAGGGTGCGCGAAGCCCGCGTCTCCCACAACCGCGGCGGGCCGGAGGATCCCTTGAGCGACGAGGAGCTAGAGACCAAGTTCCGTACAAATGCCGAACGGATCCTGCCGAAGGGGCAGGTAGAAGAGCTGCGCGTCGCGCTGAACGCGCTCGACGAGCCTAACGGCGTGGACGGTGTCATGAGGTGGACGCGGGTCGAGTCAAGAGAAGGGGTAGATCCGAACTAGTCGAGTCGGGCTTACGAGCTCAGCCCCCTTTCAGGGCCGCCTCGACGAAGTGAAGCCGGTCGTTACCCCAGAACATCTCCTCACCGACGAAGAAGGTCGGTGCCCCGAAGACGCCCCGTTCGAGGGCCTCGCTGGTCGCGCTTTTGAGGGCTTCTTTGGCCTCACCGGAGGCTGCTTTCTCCAGGACCTCCTCCGGATCTGCCCCGATCCGCGCCGCCACTTCCCGTAAGGGTCCGTCCTCGTCGGCATCTTCTGTGCCTTTCGGTGTCCCGCCCTCCTCCCAGTAAAGCGCGAACGCCTCCCGGACAAACGGCTCGAGATCCCCCTCCCCTAAACGGACTATCGCCACCCGCATGGTCTTCAGGGTGCGAAAGGGGAACGGCTCCGGGAGCCGAATCGGCAGCCCGTAGTGCTCGGCCCAGCGGTGTATGTCCCGTACCTGGTAG
>JALZEL010000022.1 GCA_030862075.1 Actinomycetota bacterium
GCCGAGACCAACACCGCGATGAAGGCCACCAGGTAGCTGAAGATGCCGTCCACTAGGCGTAGCACGCTCCTTATCGCTGCCGCCCTAACTCCGGGAACGGTCCCTGTGTCCTCCCGTACCACCTTGATGCCCAAAAGCTTCTTCCCTAGGGTCTGCCCCCAGTATCCCTCGAGCACTATGTAGTAAGCCATGGCGAGCAGGAAAAACCCGAAGGTTGGGAAGGTCCCCGTCGAGAAGTAAACGCCGGTACCGTCGGTCGAAGCGTTCCCGAAGAGCGCGGACATCACCGCGAACAGGACGCCGAGCACGATAACGTCCGCGATGGTGGCCAGGATCCTCCGGCCCGTCACGTGAACATCCAGCACGGCGACCGGAGACTCAGCAGCAACCGGGTGAGCCATGTTCTATACCCCTTTCTAGCGCTTGCCCTGTTGTGACTCTAAAAAACAGCGTATCCCTCGAGAAGAGGCTGACACATCCCACAAGTGCGGCATTTTTCTCTAGTCCAAATGTACTAGGCAAAGTTGGCCTGGATGTCTCATGAGGACGCTTCCTCGCTCAATTACACTTTGAAGAGTCCAAGAGTTGTTGGGCCGACGCGATTCCCCCTCCTAACTATTTCGTCGGCCCTTCTTTCCGGGCAGTCCTTCCTCGCGATCCTGCCCGCGACGCAGAGCCTCGCCTAGAGCAAGGCCTTTTTGCTTGCCTCCGCCGCGACTAGAGACGCACGCTAAGCGAAGAAGACGGGCACGTGTACACACTTAACGGATATCCACCACGCCGTGGCGGGCGGCGAAAACGAGCGCCTGCAACCTCGAATGCGCCCCGAGCTTTGCGAGGATGCTCGCCATGTGGTTGCGCTCCGTCTGGACGCTGATGTAGAGTCGATCGGCGATCTCTTTGCTGTCGAGGCCCTCGGCGAGCGCTTGTAGTACATCCTTTTCGCGAGGCGTGAGCCGCGCTATAGCCTGACTAGCCTCCTGCTCCTGCTCCCTTCGTGAGCTGGCGAAGCGCAGCAGCTCAACGACCTCTTCCAGCGGAAGCAGCGACTCGCCCGCCTTGAGCCGCCGCACGGCCTCGACTACCTTGTCCATCTCGGCCGACTTGTGCAGGACGCCTGCAGCTCCTGCCTCGACAGCCCGGGCTATCTCGGAGCGGTCGAGTGTGGCGCTCAGGACGAGCGCTTGCGCTCTGGGGTTAGCCTCGCGCAGCTCCTTGATCAGCTCCCCGCCGTAGCCGTCGGGAAGCCCCAAATCTATGATCGCCACGTCCACCCCGCCCCCGAGCATCTTTCGCGCCTCCGCCAGCGACCCCGCCTGTCGTGCGACTGTAAACCCCGACTGCTGTTCCAACAAGGAAGCGACAGCCTCCCGGAAAGAGGTGTGGTCCTCGAGGAGCAGGATGCGGACCTCTTCTTCGGGTTCCTCCTGATCTTGCTCAAGGGCCATCTCGAAGCGTACCTTCGTGCCCTTCCCCGGCTCGCTTCCTACCTTCAGGTCCCCCCCTAAAGCGCGGGCCCTTTCGCGCATTCCCTTGGTCCCCATCCCGGCGGACACCTCTTCCGGGTCGAAGCCCTGACCGTCGTCTTCTACCTCGGCCCAGAGTTTGCCCTCAGAAGCCTCCACTGCGACCCTAACGTGTCGGGCCTCAGAGTAGCGCTGGGTGTTGGCTAAAGCCTCCTGAATGATGCGCACGAGCTCCACTTGCTTGCTCTCGGGGAGTGGCGGGGCGAAACTCTCCTCGATGAAGAGGTCTATCCGGCGCCCAGGCGAGATCCGGCGGTTCAGATCCACCAAGGACTTGAGCAGCTCGACAAACGTCCACTCTAGGTCCCCCTCCAGGCGCAGATCGTAGATCGCGCCGCGTAGCCCCAGGATCGCCTGCTTGAGAGCGTCGATCTCCCGGTCGAGCTCGGCTCTTAGCTCCGGAACTCCCTCAGACTTCGCGCGGGTTGCTTGCATCTCTTGCAGGGCGTAGGTCAGGTCTTGGAGGGCCTCGTCGTGCAGGTCGCGGGCCATTCTCCGGCGCTCGGCTTCCCGGACCTCGCGCAAGGCCTCCTGCGCCCTTTTTCGCTCGACCGCCGTGCTGAGCACGTTGGCGACGGCCTGCAGGAAGTTGACGTCGTCCTCGGTAAAGGTCCGGCGGCTCTTGGTGTGTGCACCGAGCACCCCGAAAGGTCCTTCCCGACCGTGGATGACAACGCTCATGCCGCTTACTACCCCATGCTCGTTCAGCAGGGCAGACCCGCTAAACCTTCCCTCTGTGTGCAGGTCTTCGACCATAACCGGCTCGTCAGAGAGCAGGGTGTAGCCTGCCTGGGAGTCGAGGCCCGCCCCCACCGTGGCGTTTCCGACTAGCCCTTCCTTCCAGCCCACACCCGCTACTAACTGCAGCTCGTTGCCGTCGGGGAGGAGCTCTAGGAGCTCGCAGTACTCGACGCCCACAGTCCGGTCGACGAGGGCCACGGCCTCCTCCAAGACAGCCTGCAGCTCGCTCTCGGCCAGCGCACGCACGCCGAGCTCGGCGACCGCCGCCTGCTGTCGGTTCCGCGACCGTACCTCCTCCTCGGCCCTTTTGCGGTCGGTGATGTCGTGCCGGATGGCCGCGTACTGGTAGGGTTTGCCCCGCTCGTTCAAGAACGGCACTATGGTCGTGTCCACCCAGTAGTAAGAGCCGTCCTTTGCCCGGTTCTTGAGCTCCCCCCGCCACACGCGACCCTGAGCTATGGTCCTCCAGAGGTTCCTTATATACTCCTTGGGGTGATAGCTGGAGTTGATGATGCGGTGGTCCTGCCCTAGAAGCTCTTCTCTTGAGTACCCGGAGATCTCGCAGAACTTCTCATTAACGTAGGTAATTTTGCCGCGCTGGTCGGTGAAGGCGACGATGTCGGACTCGTCCAAGGCGAACTTCAGGTCCGTCAGGTCCTTGAGCGAGGCCTTTAGCGCCTCCTCAGCCTGCTTGCGCTCAGTGAAGTCAAAGACGGTTCCGACCATCGTGGTGGGTCTTCCAGTCGCGTCGCGAAGCACCTGATACTGGCTGTTGACCCAACGCACTTCCCCATTGGGCCGAACAATTCGGTAATCGAGGCTGTTTTGCTTTCCGTGGTAAAGGGTCTCGCGAATCGCTCTCCGGATAGATTTTTTGTCGTCGGGATGAACGGAATTCAGAAACGTTTTGTATGTGGGGACGAATTGTTGCGGAGTGAAGCCGAAGATGCGATACATCTCGTCGGACCATTGCGCCTCGTCTTTGCCCACGTTGTAATCCCAATTCCCGAGATGGGCGATACGCTGGGCGGCGGTGAGACTGCTTTCGCTCCTGCGAAGCTTCTCCTCGGCCTCCTTGCGCTCGGAGATATCCTCGATGACAGCGATGAAGTACTTCGGCTCTCCTGAGTTGTCACGCACCAGCGAGACGGTTAGGTCGATCGAGACGATCGAGCCGTCCTTCTTGAAGTAGCGCTTCTCCATCGAGTACGTTCCAATCTCGCCGGCCAAGAGTCGGCGAGACTGCTCTAAGTCGGCATCGAGGTCATCGGGATGGGTGATGGCTTGAAAGGTCAGCTCGAGCAGCTCTTCGCGGGTATAACCGACGATCTCACAAAGTTTCTGATTGACCCTAAGCCACCGCCCGTTGAGCGCCGCGTGCGCTATGCCTACAGCAGCCTGCTCGAAGGTCGACTTGAAGCGCTCCTCGCTCTCGCGCAGCGTTTGCTCGCTACTTTTTAGTTCGGCGATGGAGGCTTCCAGCCGCGCGGTGCGTTCCGCAACACGCCTTTCGAGATCCTCGTTAAGCTGCCTTATCTTCTCCTCGGCTTGCTTGCGCTTGGTGATGTCGCGGATGATGGCGAGCACGAAGCGCCGGTCATCCAAATCGGGGATATCCCGGATAGGGTT
>JALZEL010000282.1 GCA_030862075.1 Actinomycetota bacterium
GGGGCCCTCGACAGACTGTAGACCTTCCATCCCAAGGCGATATGAAAGACGATGAGTGACAGAACGCTGACGATGGCGATTGGAGAGCCAGGATCGATCAGCAGGACAACCCCTGCTGCGACCCCCAATACCCCAACCACCAGGCTCATCCAGCCAAAGCCCTGGCCAAAGGCCGGAGCCCCGAGCATGGCCACCCCGAGGGCAATGACACCTATGGGCAGGAGGAGGAGCCCTACGACGAGCAACGCATCGAATATGCCCTGGGTCGCCTGCCACAGGAGGACGAGTGTCGCCTGATCCTCGGGGGTCGCCCCAGGAGCATGATAGAGGTCGGAGATCGGGGTCCTCGCGACCTGCGGCAGAGCTCCGGCCGCGAGCACGATCAGACCCATGATGCCCAGGGCGCTCCCGAAGAGAGCGGGCGCAAGGCTCGTCGCGCGGAGCGCACGATACAGGGCGAGGAAGTGGAGGGCCCACAGGGCAAGGACGCCCAGGTACAGGACCTCTTCTACGGTGTGCGCCGCCCTGACGTCGGGGAACCTCATGACCAACCCCTCAGGTTCGGCAGGATCCGGGCCCACGAACACGCCCACGATGACGAAGACGGCCACGAGAAGGATGCCACCCAGGATACCGGCCAGACCACCCCATCGCAGAACGCTTTTCTCCTCCATCTTCTTTAAATCATTCATCATTTATCTCATTTTCTTACTTGATCCGTACTTGTCTTGGACAACCGCTTTCATACATTTCCTCCAAGGTTGCTTTGCCCTGGTCAGTTTAAGTGTGGTTCGTCACAATCTAACCAATAAGTTTGCAAAACCTGACGCCTGAGCTGAAGCTCACCCTCTAATTCCAGCGTAGCCTTCGGCCCACGCTCATTGCCTTCGTTGGAGACTTCGGTAGCCTCGGTTTTGGTGTTGTCCGCGCTTGCTTGCCCAGTCTGGGCGCAGCCAGCAGCTGCGAGGGCAACCAAAGCCAGAACGACCAAGGTCGTGATGTTCTTCGCTCTCAGAGCTTTAATCCTCTAAGCACCCTTTGACGGCGGTTTACGGCCAGAAGGGGCAACCCACCACCCTTAGGGGCGGGCTCTCTTATTAACCGGAGATGAAGCCCGAGGTATCCCACACCACGAGTACGCCCTGGCTTGTCGGGTCTTGCGCCACGCCCACAATCCTCCAACTCTGCCTGGCACCCTTGTTGACCGCCCCTTGCAGCTTCGCGAGCGAGGATGCGTCGGTCTCCGCTGCCAGAGGCACGAGCTCTACCAGGTAGCGCTCGACCTCTATTTGGTCGGTGGCTTCGAATCGTCCTTCAGCCATAGTCTTCCTTTCTGTACCGCCTGCTACTGCTTAAGCCCTGCGGGCTTTTGTTGCTCGTTCGTAGAGACCGTGCAAAGAATTCCTTGCCGTCATACCTCCTCGCCTACCCTTCTGTTCTCCTCCATTTTGGGTTGCGGGAATGTGATCAACATGTGAGAAGCATGAGAGTTTCCCCAAAATTCGTGGAGAGTGGGTTGGGGCGTTGCCCCGGCTGAGGGGATCTCTATCTAACTAATAAACGAATGCGCGACAAGCCGGATCTCCTGGTGGACAATTAGTTTCAACCTACAGGCAGTTTGAGGCGGAAAACCGCGCCGCCATCCTCTGCGTTCTCGGCCTCAAGCTCCCCGTTCTGGGCGCGGGCGAGATCACGGGCGATGGCGAGCCCCAGACCTGTCCCACCGCTGGAGCGGCTCCTGGCGGTGTCTACCCGGTAGAAGCGTTCGAAGATGTGCAGAAGGTCCTCGGGAGAGATGCCGGACCCCGTGTCCTCGACGACCGCTTCGACGAAGCCGTCTTGCGCGCGTCCCACCACGCTGACCTTGCCTCCAGAGGAGGTGTGTCTAAGCGCGTTGTCGAGGAGGACCGAAAGGATTTGTGCGGCACGCTCGGAGTCGCCGCGCCCCCCCAGCTTGCCCGGAGCTCGAGCCTCGAGCCGGATCCCTTCTGAGGCTGCTCGTGCAACGAAGCGGTCGGTCGTCTCCGATATCACGCCCGCCAGGTCGAAAGACTCCTGTCTTACGGCGAGCTTCCCCGCATCGAGCCGGGCAATCAAGAGCAGATCCGAGAGCACGGAGGTCATCTTGTCGGTCTCGGCGAGCACATCGTCGGCAAGTTCCCTATCATCCGGTTTCGTGAGCCCGCGCCGGAGCACCTCCGCGTCGGCCCTGATCAGGGTTAGTGGGGTTTTTAGCTCGTGCGAGGCGTCGGCGATAAAGCTGCGCTGCCTCTCGAAGGCTTCCCGCACCGGCCGTACGGCCCGGCCGGCCATGTAAGCACCACCGATGGCGGACAGGCCTAGCGCCCCGAGCGTTAAGGGGAGCAAGACGAGGATAAGCTGGTTGATCTCCTCATACACGCCCCGCAGCGACCGGGCGTACTGGATCATCCCGGTCGCCTCGCCCGACTCCTCGTACATGGGCATGCTCACGGCTCGAACGCTGCCGTCTAAGCCCTGAATCGTTGCCGAGACCGCACCGCCTTCTTGAAGCGCCCTCTCGGCTAGCTCGGAGGAGGGTAGGCCGAGAGACGGTGCGGCGGCATCACTGTCGATCACCTGCCCATCGAGCTCGAGCGCTATCCAACCGAACTCGTCGGACCCGGCGGCGAGGATCTCCCGATTCTCGCCACCGAGGAGGTTGCTCGTCTGGTTCTTGGCCTCTTGGGTAAGCAGATCGTCCTGCTGCCTCGTTAGCTCGTGCAAGAAACCCACGACGGCGACCGTACCCAGAAGTAAGACGATAAGGGCGAAGATGCCCACGTAGCCGAGCGTCAGTCGCAGACGGACGCGATTGAGGTTCAACGCCCAGCCTGAGGATCGAGGATGTACCCCACCCCGCGGACGGTGCGTATGTGGGAAGGTTTATCGTCCCGGTCGAGCTTCTTCCTGAGGTAGGAGACGTAGAGGTCGACCACGTTAGTGTAGACGTCCTCGGAGCCGCCCCAGACGGTGTCGAGGAGGATCGAGCGCGTGAAGACCTGCCCCGGGCGTTGGATCAGGGTGGCGAGCAGCGCGAACTCCCTGGCGCTTAGGTCGATGCGTTGGCCGCCGCGCCAGACGACGTGGCGGACCGGGTCGAGCGTTACGTCGCCGGCGGTCAACACCGAATCTGCCTGCTTCTCCTCGCGAGGCCACCTTAGGAGGACGCGTACTCGGGCCAAGAGTTCGGCAAAGGCGAAGGGCTTCGGGAGGTAGTCATCGGCCCCCGCGTCGAGGCCATGCACGCGATCCTCGATCTGGGAGCGGGCGGTCAGCATCAAGACCGGCATGCTTATCTCCGCCGAGCGGAGCCTCCGCACTATCTGTATCCCGTCGAGGTCGGGGAGCATCCAGTCGACGATCAGGAGATCGAACGGCTCCGCCAGGGCTAGTCTGAGGGCCGAGCGGCCATCCTCCACCGTCTCCGCGCCGTAGCCCTCCTCACCGAGCACGCGCGCGATCAAGCGCGCGAGCCGGGCTTCGTCCTCTACGACAAGTATCCGCGCCATCGCTCCCATACCATATCGTAGCCAATGTGCCGAGACCACCTTCAGCAGCCGTTTCTGTGAGAACCCTCATACTCCTCACAGGCGCCTCTCATTTCCCTGGCCCAAACTTCTAGCGAATGGAACTCTCGGCGTCTATTCGCGGGGAGAGCAGGGAAGGAGCAGAGCCGATGAACGGGATGAAGCCATCATCGTACTGGCTGATCATTAGGGACGAACGAGACCGGATGGAGGTGCTGACCGTCTGGCTCACTGGTCACGGGGAGGCGTTGCCGGTTTTCAGTTTCGGAGAGGATGCCAGGAACTTCTGCGAGCGCAGAGGGTTGGAGAGCGGCTGGCACGGCAAGGAAATCTCGATTGAAGAGCTCGCGTTGGTACTCTGTGGCCTTTGCGCGGACGTCGAGAGGATCGCGCTGGACCCCTTACTGCAGACAGACGCTGAGATGCTGGTGGCCCTGACATACACGAGATGTGAAGACTTCTTAACGTTTCTCTTTAGGGAGAATACGAGCCATGTCAACACCGCAGATACGCAAAGCCCAGCCAGGGCTACGTTAGGTGGCGCCTGATCCGATGGGCAGCCCGATCTCGACGATCCGCTCCCCTTGGGGGAGGTCGGGCTTCCTGCTCAGTCCGGATCCCCGGAGGCGCTATCTCACGGCGCTCACCGTACTGCGGGTTCTACTCAACCTTTCGGCTACGGTTCAGCGTCCACTGCTAGCGTCGCTAGTACCGCATACCCACGCGAGACGCCACCGGTATCTCTGTGGAAACGCTCACGAGCTTCAAAGGATACTCACATGCTCGAAGGTCACACTGCCCGATGAAACGGGAATCCTCGATGAACAAAGGAGAAAGGAATATGGGACTAATCTCGTGGATAGTGGTGGGGCTAATAGCTGGCTTGCTGGCCAGGTGGATCATGCCCGGATCTGAGCCGGGAGGCTTTATCGTAACGTGCATTTTGGGAATGGCGGGCGCGGCGGTCGGAGGCTTCGCCGTCAGCATCCTCGGCGGGACAGGGGCGACGGGCTTCAACGTCTGGTCGATCTTGGTGGCGACTCTTGGGGCGGTGTTGCTACTGTTCCTCTACAACTTGATTACCCGCCGTGCCACGTAGGGCGGCCTCCGGCTTGTCCACCGCTTCTCCAAAACCACCGTGAACGAAGAGTATCGAAGGTGAGCGTTTTTCCGACCAGAATCTTGCTGGCAACGGACGGCTCAGAGGAGGCAACCCTCGCCGCCCACGCTGCGGGCGATCTGTCCGGTAGAGCCCGGGCGAAGCTGCACGTGGTCCACGCCTGGCGAGACCTACGGCCCCCAACCCTCCCCGTTGTGGCGATGGACGAGTACTCGCGAGCGTACGAGCGGTACGAGCGGGAGGCCGGGGAGTTGCTAGAGGAGCAAGCGAGGCGTTTGAGAAGCGCCGGAGGAACCGTAGCGGGCACCCACTTGAGAAAAGGACGACCGGCAGAGGCGATCGCTGGCTTGGCCGAGGAACTCGAGGCGGACCTCGTGGTGGTCGGCAGCCGGGGACTCGGACCGGTGAAGCGCCTCGCCGTGGGCAGTGTCTCCGAGGGGGTCGTAGGGCTCGCTCCTTGCCCTACCTTGATTGTACGCGGCGGAGAAGGGGCTTGGCCTCCGAGCAGATTGCTCGTGGGCGACGACGCCTCGGAGGAGGCTGGGAGGGCGGGAGAACTGGCCACGGGGGTGGGCAAGCTGTACGGCGCTCGGGCGCTCCTGGTGCGGGTTTATCCTCAGGTTACGGTATTCAAGGCCAGAAGGATCTCGCACGTGCGGGCATCCAAGGAGCTCCTGAAAAAAGGCGAAAGATCCTTAGAGAGGCGAGCCGCCGAGCTACAGAGCGACCAGGGGACGCGTCCCGAGACCAGGGTAGCATCGGGAGATGCGGCGGCCGTTAGTCGTCGCTGAGTATGGAAGAGATCTTCACTGTAGCACTCTTCGTCTTGGTGCTAGCGGGCATCGCCACCGAACTCTTGAACCGGACGGTCGCGGCCCTGCTCGGGGCGGCCGTGATCGTAGCTTTTGGCGTCGTCGAGCAGTCAGAAGCGGCGAGCGAGTTTGTCGACTGGAACACCATAGGGCTCCTGGCCGGCATGATGATCATAGTCGCCATCCTCAACAAAACTGGCATCTTCGAGTACCTGGCGATAATGAGCGGTCAGTGGGGCAAGGGGCGTCCAGGTAGAATCCTGATCCTGCTCAGTGGCGTCACCGCCTTTCTCTCCGCCTTCCTAGACAACGTTACTACTGTCATCTTAATGGTCCCGGTGACGTTCCTAATCGCAGACGCTTTGGGCGTCTCGGCGCTACCGTTCTTGCTGGCGCAGGTCATGGCGTCGAATGTAGGCGGGGCAGCAACCCTTATCGGCGACCCGCCGAACATCCTTATAGGGAGCGCTGCTAGCCTCTCCTTTACCGACTTCGTGCTGAACCTAGCCCCGGTCGTTGTTCTCGCCCTGCCGTTCGTCCTCGGTTTCTTCTACCTCGTGTTCCGCAGAGAGCTACGGGCCAGTGAGGACGCCGAAAGGACTATCGGGAAAATGAACGCGCGCGGCACCATCCGCGACTGGGTCCTGCTCCG
>JALZEL010000291.1 GCA_030862075.1 Actinomycetota bacterium
ACGTACGGCAGGGCGCCTGGGACTGCGCGGCGTGCCTGGTGTGAGGAGACGTTGACGATCGCCCCCTCTGTACCCGCCGCAAGGAAACGGCGGATCGCGGTCGCGCACCCGACCACAGCAGGGTTGAGGTTCAGCGCGATTAGGTCCAACACCTCACGTGTCGGAGCCGAGTGGATCGAGGCATCTAGGAACACGGCCGCGTTGTTGACCCAGCCGGCGAGCGTGCCCGCGGCCTGCGCGAGATCGGCGGCCTGCTCCGCGACGACCTCGTCAGCGGCATCGCCGACCACGGCGATCACGCGGGGACCGGCGGGATGGCTGTCCGTCCAAGCTAGCACAGCTGGGTCGAGCTCGATCGCGACCACGGGGTCTGTATCTCTAAGGAGTAGCTCGACCAGCGCGCGACCGATACCGCGGCCTCCTCCTGTCACTACGTAGGAACGGATCATGCTTGCCCTTTCGTCGAGATCGAACCTACAACCTAGCAAACCTCGCCTAACCCGGTGCTAGGCTTGACGTAAGCTTGCTACCGCAAGGGGCGTAGGAAGGAGCGGATGTCCTCCGCAAGCAGCTCTGGCTCCTCCATCGCGGGGAAATGTCCTCCCCGCGCCATCCGGGTGAAGCTCCTAAGGTCGGAGTAGGAGCGCTCGACCCACTCGCGCGGCATCCCGGAAGGAGGATCGGCGGGGAAGAGTGCCACCGCGGAGGGCACTTCGACGCGCTCGTTTCGGGCAAGGGGTTTGGAGGCGACGCCCCGGGGCACCTCCTCGCGCTCTTCCCAGGCGTAGGGGTTGGACTCGGCGCCTAATGCCCAGTCGCGGTAGACGCGGAAAGAAGAGCCGATGGTCTCGGTGGCCCAGTAGATCGTCAGGTTGGTCAAGAGCTCGTCCTTGGAGAACCGGCGCTCCACGTCGCCGTCGCAGTCACTCCAGGCGCGGAACTTCTCGACGATCCAGGCCGCAAGCCCTGCTGGGGAGTCGTTAAGAGCGTAGGATAGAGTAAGCGGCTTGGTCCTCTGGATGTGGGTGTAGGCACCTTCTGCCTCCTGGCCGCGGGGCCGCTCTTGGAGGAACTCCCTCTCCCGCTCTGAGAGCTCCGGGACGCCGGGCCCGACGTAGGGCTCGGCAGGATAGGTAACGTGAATCCCGACCACCCTGTTGGGGTAGTGGAGTCCGAGGAGGTTGGCCACGGAGGCCCCGACATTTACGCCGTGGGCCGCGAAGCGTGTATAGCCCAGCTCCTCCATCAACCGTACCCAGAGCCCAGGGATGCGCCGGGAGAAGCCGGACTCCTTGGAGCGGTCGGAGAATCCGTAGCCGGGCAAGGATGGGACGACCACGTCGAAAGCGTCGGCCGCATCTCCCCCATGGCTTTCGGGGTCGGTCAACAGTGGGACGATCTTCGAGAACTCAAAGAAGGTGCTCGGCCAGCCGTGGGTAAGGATCAGCGGCATGGGGCCGTCTCCCTTGCCGCGCTCGTGGATGAAGTGCAGCCCAAAGCCGTCGACCTCGGCGCGGAAGTGGGCGAATCGGTTTAGCCTCTCCTCCTGCTCTCGCCAGTCGAACCTGCTCTCCCAGTACCCGACCAACTCCCGCATGTAGGTGAGGTTCGTCCCATAGTCCCAACCCGCGTCAGCGATCTCGTCTGGCCATCTCGTGCGGGCGAGGCGTTCCCGCAGGTCATCGAGGACCTCCTCGGCAACCCGCACCTCAAAAGGCCTGACGTCCATGTTGGAGCAGTATGCCACGTCCGACGTAAGAGTACGTTACAACCAGGGCAGTTAGGTAATGCAGGGCGTAAACCCCAAGTTCGTCCAGGAGCTTCTAGGACACGCCGATATAAGCCTCACCCTCAACGTCTACTCACACGTTCTGCCGAATATGGGCGACGTCGCTGCCGACGCCATAGACGGCGCGCTAGGATTTGTCTGATGAATAGGAGGCTTGACCATGAAGACACCGCGTGAAGTCGTCCAGGATTGGGTGACGGCATACAACCGGCGGGATGCCTACGCAGCGGCAGAGTTGTACCACGAGGACGCCACGAACCTCCAGGTGGCCCTGGGCGACCCGACCGTCGGCAGGCAGGCGATGCTGGACGAGTTGCTCTCCTTTTTCCATGCGTTCCCCGACAACTTCACTCATATCGAAAACCTGTTCGAGGATGGGCAGTGGGCGATGTTAGAGTGGTTTGGAGGTGGCACCTGGAGAGGTGAGTTCGGCGGGATGACCCCGAACGGAAGGTCTTTCACGTTGCGTGGGTGCGGCTTCTTCCACGTTCCCGACGGCAAGATCCTGTACCAGCGGGGATATTTCGATAAGGCCAGCTGGTTTGGCCAATTGGGTATCCCACTCACCTTAGGATAGTCTGCCCGAATCACCAGACACGTCCTAGGTAGTCCGGTTAGTGTCAAACTAGAGTCAAAAGGCCCCGGCGCTTGTCCGAAGCCTTCGTCCTTTCCTGTTATTTGCAGGGGATTTAGGGGCGCGCTCGGCAGGACTCGAACCTGCGACCTTCTGGTTCGTAGTCAGACTTAGTATGTTTACAGCTGTCTCTAGTCGTTCAGAAACCGCTTATGTAAGCCAATTCTTCATTTCAGATGTTCGTAGTTGTTCACCTAGGTAACTGTCAAATCTCTGTCAAAAACTGTCGCTTCCGATCTGACCCACCATAGCCGAACCCCTCAAGATAGAAGAGCACCCGGGTTTCGCCCTCGGTCGGCAGGGCTCGGGAGCAAAGCTACCTTCGGTTCTTGTAGTTGTACCGACCCAGACGAAGTGACCGTGGATCTTCTCGCGGCAAGGTGGACCAGGGCGGTAGTTATGAACGCCTTGTCTCAGCTCCACTGGTGGGAGTAAAGCTCCTGGGCGGCACGGGTCCAATCTCCCTATTTCGTTCTGACGTAAGACTCTTTCTGAAGGAGATTCTTGAGGAGCACAGAAGGTTGGGCGTGCAGGCACAAAAGGTTTCACTTGTAGCCCTTTGTGTACGTTAGGTCTCTACACCTCTCGGTTAACTTCCTTCCTCTCGGACCGCCCTCTACGTCGCGCTCAAGATCGCACGCAGGTCGACATCGGGGTCCCGCAGCTTGGCCGCGTCGACCGGGCGTTGGGCTTTGATCAGCCGCATCGAGCGACGCAGGTCCCTTCCCCGGTTGACCGCCACGGCCGCCAGTACCCGCCCATCCTTTCGATAGAATGCAATGAAGTTTCGCTCCTCCGTGTTGCCCCGCACGACTAGCTCGTCCCACTCCGTATGGAACCCGGCGTACTGAAGGTTGAAGTCGTACTGATCGGACCAGAACCAAGGGACCTCCTCATAGGGCTCTGCCTTGCCCAACATGCTCCTGGCTGCGGCCGGACCCTGATCCAGCGCGTTTTGCCAGTGCTCCACACGGATCCGCCGCTCGAACACCGGGTGGTAATGGTTGGCCACGTCACCCGCCGCGTAGATCCCCTCCACGCCCGTCCGGCAAAACTCATCGACCACGATGCCATTGTCGATCTCCACGCCGGTGCCGGTTAGGAGCTCCGTGACCGGCTCCATGCCGAAGCCGACCACGGCAAAGTCGCACTCGATGCGGCGACCGCGCTGAGTCGTGACCTGCTCCACACGATCATCACCCTCAAACGCGGCCACCGTGTCCTCGAAGATCATGGACGCCCCGTGGTCGCGGTGGACTCCTTCCATCACCCCGCCGACCTCTTCACCTAGGACCCGACGTAACGGAACCTTGTTGCGATCCACGACGACTACGTCCACGCCCGACTGCCTGAGTGACGCCGCCACCTCCGAGCCGATGAAGCCCATCCCTACCATCACTGCCTTCCGCCCCGGGGCAATCTCCGCGCGGATGCGCTCGCAGTCGGCCACAGTGCGCAGGTCATAGACGCCCTCCAGGTCCAGACCCGGGATGGGCAGACGCCGGTTCCGCCCCCCCGTAGCGACGAGGAGCTTGTCGTAGGACACACGCTCCCCACCGTCTATCTCGACCACCTTCTCGGCGACGCCTACTCGCTTGGCCCGAACCCCGAACCGGGTCTCGATCTCGTTCTCGCTGTAGAACTCGGGCGGTTGGACCAACGCCTGTTCAAACGAGGACTCGTCACGAAGGTATTCCTTGGACAGCGGCGGCCGCTCGTACGGGGGCTGCGACTCCGCCCCGATCAGAATCACCCTCCCGTCGAAGCCCTCCTGGCGGAGAGTGGCTGCCGCCCCTCCCCCCGCCAAGCTGGCGCCGACGACCACGAACGTTTCGGGCATCAATCCTTGACCTCTAGGTTGCCCCCCTCTGCCCGGACCTCGAAGCTGCCGACCGGCACTCGAGCGGGCCCCCGAAGCACCTGTCCGCTTACTACGTCGAACTCAGAGCCGTGGCAGGGGCAGGTTACGGTGGTCTCTTCTAAGTCCCCCTCGGCCAGCGAACACTCCCTGTGCGTGCACGTGTCGCCGAAGGCGTAAAACGTGCCGGCGACGTTGGCGACGGCGATCTTGGTGCCTCTCACGTCGAACGCCCGCATGTCACCTTCTTTCAGATCGTCTGCTCTGGTCACTACCTCGAACTCAGCCATAGATTTCAGCTCCTTTCAACTCCAATCCACAGCCGCTAACGGTGGACTCTCGGTCTTTGACGAGCTCAGAATAGCCTAGTATGGAAAATAAATCAAGTATTTATTTGGTTTTTTGGTAAGATCTCCAGCAGGTACCACAGTAAGAACAACCAGCAGAGAAAAGAGGAGCATTGAGTGCGTACTGGGATCAGAAGTTCTTTGACAGCACGCGTGGGCAAATTGTCACACTGCTGCGTCGCGCTGGCTACACGGTAAAGGAGCTCGCCCGAGCACTTAACCTCACCGACAATGGGGTCCGCGCGCACCTCCCTACGCTCGAGCGCGACGGGATCGTGCGACAGCGAGGTTCGGTGCCTCGCGGTAGTGGCGGCCGCAAGCCCGCCTACATATACGAGCTGACACCGGAAGCCGAAGATCTGTTCCCGAAAGCCTACGAACCGGTTCTCCGCCAGCTCCTGGACGTTCTGGCTGGGCAGCTAGGACCTGACGAATCGGAAGCGCTGCTAAGGAGTGTGGGGCGTAGCATCGCGGAAGAGCAGACAGTGCCGGCGAATGGAGTACACGCGCGGTTAGAGGCGGCCGTTGATGTCCTCAACGAGCTGGGCAGTCTCGCGGAACTCGAAGAGCGCGATGGCTCCGCATTATCCGCGACTACAACTGCCCTCTGACTGCAGTAGTACCTGCCCATCCGGAAGTATGTCGCATGGTGGAGGACCTGATTACTGAGTTAGCGGGCGTGGCGGTCCACGAGCACTGCGATCATGGTGAGAGACCTCGCTGTTGTTTCGACGCAGCGCTTTCCGAGACACCACACAAAAAAGGTGAGGAAGACAGCTGGGATAGGTAGCTACGTGGCTGCCACAAGTATTTACCTACCGCGAATATTTCAGCTAGTAGTTCGTTGAGGATACGAACTCGAGGTTAAAAGGGACGTGGTGCATGACGCTGACCCACAGTGTCCCACCGGGCTTAAGGGCGCGTTGAGCCGCACGGAGCCACCGGAAGTTGAATTTATGGTCCTTCTGACAGGCGGTAGGCCGAACAGAGGCTAAAGTACTCTGGGCTCTGGCGAGATGAAGACCTCGTCTTCTCCTCAAAGACTTGTAGCCCGATGAGCTGGGACAACCTGGTTCGGCGCAACCTCAAACCTCTTATGCGTGCGGCTGGCCTGCCCGAGGAAACCCGCCCCTACGATCTAAGGCACACCTTCGCCACCCTGATGCTCGAACAGGGCGAGAGCCCCAAGGTTGTCCAGGAGGTACGGTAAAGGATGCTAACCTAGCTTCCTCTCCAGCTTGTCCAGTCGCTCTCTCATACCGAAAATCTGCTCCATCTCGGCCTCGTCGGGCGGCTCCTCTGGCGAGGTCGGCAAGGTCAGCGCCCTTGCCGGCTTTGAGATTTCCCTGATTAAGCCCTCAAAGCCCGCGATCGGAAGCACCCTTGAGATCCATTATCTCGGAGACAGGTCGGTCAGGATCGCACGTAGTGTCTCAAGACGTCCATCCCCAAGCCGCCGCGCGTAAGCCTCCTCGATCTCGCCAATGATCTCTCTGGCATCACGGACGTGGCGTCGGCCCTTCTTCGTCAAGCGCACCACCCTGGCCCGCCCGTCTCCCGGGTCCTCCACTCTCTCTACGTAGCCCTTCTTCTCCAGATCCGCATCCAGCGTACGCTTCGAGCGGGTTGTGGGAGGTTAGCGTGCCCAAAGACTATAAGAAAGGAGTAGAGGGCGGGCCACTCGTTCGGCCATTGAGCAGCTCACTCGCAATGAGATTAGGTCAGCGGTTCGAGTCCGCTCGTCGGCTCTCCTCGATTGCCATATTTATAAGCCCGATCTTCCGACACTGTCACCCAGCTTTGCTTGCTTCGCGCAGCGGTGCGCCAACCTCGTGCAGGTGTTGCAGGATTTCCTGGTAGGACTGAAGCACGCTGGTCTCGTGGTAAGCGATAGAGTGAGCTCGACAGAAGTCTTTGATGATCGGCTGCGCTTCTCGTAACTTGTTGC